>CAYGEY010000013.1:5260-23751 GCA_964349065.1 uncultured Candidatus Peribacteria bacterium
GCCCATATTGCTTAAAAAAAATGACCCCAGTCCAAATTAAAAAAGGAAGTCTTGTTCTAAGATATTTTCAACCGATTACAAAATGTAATCGGTTGAAAATATGTAAAATATTACTTTCCCTTCATCGGTCTATTCGGTGCAATCGCATAGTAACTTAGCATAAACTCCGCCAACTGTTTAAATAGCGGGGCAGCGGTTTGATCAGCCCACTTTGATGTCCTTGGGCGTTCAATCTTTGTAATAATCACATACTTCGGATCGTCCGAAGGGAAGAATCCTGCAAATGATCCATTTGTTGAACCAACCGGATCATTTTCATACCCACCTTGAGATGATGCTATCTGTGCAGTTCCTGTTTTTCCTGCAATATAGTATCCATCAATTTTTACTATTTTTGATCCACCTTTTTCAACTACCTGAGTTAACATGGCAGCAACTGTATCCGCAGTTTCCTTTGATATAACTCTATTTTGTACCTTTTTCTCAGTATTCACGACTCGACCAGAGGTTGGATATACTATTTTTTCAACGAGCCTAGGGTTAATCAACACTCCTCCATTCGCAAGTGCAGAAAAAGCCTGTGCTAATTGAATTGGAGTTGTAGTAAGCCCCTGTCCAAAGGCGGCATTGTACTGCCTTGCGGCAGACCATTCTTCATACGGTTTTACGATCCCTTTCGCTTCATTTGGTAACTCAACATCGCTTCTTTCACCAAATCCGAAATCTTTAATATACTTGTACATAAGAGCTTTTCCCATTTTTTGTGCGATAAAACTCATACCGATATTACAAGAAAAATTCAGAACATTAATCATATCATGCGTCCCAAGACAATGTTCTGAAACGTTTCGTATCGTAAACTCATCAACCTTTAGTTCTCCACGATCCACATAATGGGTCTGTGGCGTAATCTCTTTTGAATCGATACCAGCCGCCATAATAAGCGGTTTAAAGATCGACCCCGGCTCATACGGCTGTTGTACAATCATGTTATAAAAACCACCGGGTCCTACCTGGTTTTTGTACACATACTTAACCGTCCCCGCAGAAATAGTATTCCGTTCATTATCCGGAACATTTATAAGTTCACCATCCTTTCCCTTGATAAACATTGGTTTTCCTTTTCCAGGATCTGAATATGTTTCTTTCATTTCATACACATCTTGAAAGAAATTCGGATTATAACTCGGATACTGTGCCATAGCAATCACATCTCCGGTGAATGGGTCCATAATCACAGCAACTCCCGAGTTTGCTCTCGTATCAATAACCGTTTGCCTAAGCTTGTCTTCTGTGTACTTCTGAACAACACGATCAATCGTCAGATAAACATCCACCCCATCTTCTTTATCTTGGATTTGGTCAGCTTTTAAGTTACTTGCAATCAGATTTCCCATAGGATCACTTTCCAGAGTCATTTTTCCTTCTTTTCCTCTCAGTAAATTATCAAATTCTTCTTCTATTCCATAATTTCCTTCACGTTCAAAATTTAAGAACCCTACAACTTGAGCGGCCACACTATCCTCAGGATAATACCTCCAGTTCTCATCACGTAATGCTATAGAAAAAAAGTTTTTTACTTTTTTACCCTTTGCTGTTGCACGAATATGCGTACAAATATCGGTTGCCGGATCAATCAGATTCTCTACCTTTTCAGGATTTGAATAAAGTTGTGGACATCGTTTTTCTTGGGTTTTCAGGTCTTCGATAAGACTTCGGAGCTCAGGGGTTACTCTTCTCGTTAAATATGAATACCTTGAAATTCGTCTTGTCATCATATGATTGAGGTCATCCCATTTCATATTTAGCTTTTCACTGACAATTTTATAATTTTGATCCAAGTTTTCCGAGTCCACATGAATAGCTTCTTTAGGATTACCATAGATCACACCCTCACCAACATAAATCCCGGGCAAATTAGCAAACGCAATCCTTGCCTTATCTAGTTCTTCAGGATTGTTGGTGTATTTAAACGGAACAAAAACAACTTCTCGCTCAGATATTTTTTGAATAATAGCTTTTTTTATAGCCATCTTCTGCACATCTTCAGAGGCAAGTGAAATCAATTTTACATCGGATGGTTCCTTTACACTTGTAGTTTTTACACTATCAGACTTTGTATTTTTTTGCTTTTCCGTTACCAAAGATTCTTCTACGGGTATCTTCAAATTTTCTTTTCCAACAAATTCTTCTACCTGCTCCTGACAGCTTTTTTGTGAATCATTTTGAACAGTACCTTCACCACAAAAATGCATAAAAAGCATCCCTGATAATTTTTCTGCAATAAAATCCCGATCAACTAAATCATCAAATTCCTTATCATTAAATGGATTCGGATCTACATACAGTAAATAGAGAGTAAGATTTTCTGCTAATACAGTCGGTTCACCTGTCTTATTTGCTTTAATATATATTTTTCCGCGACTTGCAGGATCAATATTTGTTGTGACCTGTTGCGCCTCAGCATGAGCAATAAACTCATCATGGCGCATTACTTGCAAATTAAACAGTCGAATGAAAATGGCTATAGCAAACACTGCCAAAAATATTGCAACTGCTGTAGATCTATCCCACCTCGTTTTCATCTGACCAAAATACTTCATATACGTTTATAAATTCAGGCGCTCAAACTTTACAAAATCACACTTCCTATGTAAACATAGATCATACTTTTCCACTAGATGTATTGTAAAATATGATGAAATCACATGTAATTGTTGGTTTGTGTACATTTGGGCTTATGATCACTAGTTGTGGCGAGGCTTCAAAATTGGCTCCGGATGGTGGTATCGCGCTTGCTGTTTCTTCGAGTCCCTCACTTTCGATTGCTAAATGTGAACCCATAACGGTGAAGGATTTCACTTCAGTGAATACTATTTCTACAAGCATTGGTGATTTCACCTTGTTAGGTGTTGATCCTATTGAAACTATAAGAGATATAGGCACAAACCAATTTTTTCAAAAAATGAAAAATGATGCGGTTTGTTATAAATCAGATCCAAGCGTATCTGATAAAAGTATATATCTTTTTGGACCAAATGAAGTTTTGATCAATGGAGAAATCATTAGGAACGGTTATGCAACTGCCTCAATCAACGAAGATTATCTGTATAAATTGTATTTCATTAAACTTGAGAACGATGCTGAGAAAAATGTTGTTGGACTTTGGAAAGAGCAGGGAATATCGAAAAATACTTCAGGTGAGTTTCCTGTAGCCAAGATAGAAGATGTCCAAAAAAGCATCGGGAAAGAGGTTTCAGTTGAGATTATGGTAAAATCTGTTGCAAAAGGTAAAACTGCAATATATCTCAACTCCCAACTAAATTATAAAGATCCTTCAAATATTGCTATCATCATCCCACTTCCATTACCGTCAGATTCACTCAAACTTTTGTCACAAACATATCCTGATCTAGTCGGGAAAAAAATTATTATTTCGGGAAGAGTCACAGAATCAGGAGGGAAGCCGATTATGAAAGTTTTTTCAATTGGGCAACTGAGAATGGGACAGTAGGAAAAAGAGTAAAAACAGAAAAACGGCTTCGGACGTTCGTCCTGCAGATTGTTTTTCTACATTTTTACTCTTTTTCCTACTGTACTGCTTACACCTTTCTAATCGGCGCAATATTCGCGGCAATTCTTTTTGTGCCAAAACGAACATTATGAAATTTGACGGTGAGGATATCTCCCTCAACTGCAAGTACTGTACCATTGCCCCAAGATGTATGCGTAATAACATCTCCAGGAGCGTAAAAACTCTCAGCACTCTCATCATCAACATATCGCACTTCTTCCGCAAAAACCGTGTCCAACATTGAATGTAATTTTTTCTTTGCCTGGAAACCTTCCATATATTCTTCAGGAATTTCTTCTAAAAATCTCGAGGCCGGGGAAGAGGAGTAAGAGCCATACATAAGCCTTGATGTGGCATGTGCGAGATACAGTTTTTCTTTTGCTCGTGTCATCCCGACATACATTAGACGACGTTCTTCCTCGAGATCTCGTGGGTCGAGCTGTGAACGTCCACTTGGGAAGAGGCCATCCTCCAGTCCAACCATAAATACATACGAATATTCCAACCCTTTGGATGAGTGAAGGGTCATCAGAGTGACGGACTCGTCTGCATCTCCCAACTGATCGGTATCACTTACTAAAGCTACCTCCTCAAGAAAGGTAGCAAGAGAAATCCCTGGCTCTAAGCCATCATACTTAGCCGCAACCGATACGAGCTCCGACACATTGGCAAACCTCTCCTCACCTTCTTCAGTTCCATCCAATAAAAATTTGTCATATTTCGTGAGTGACACAACATGTTTCATGACTCCACTGGCAGCATACTCTCTGTTATTTTCAGCAAATTCGGTTATTAGACCATGAAAGGAAATCAGCGCAGACTTGGCACTGGGAGTGAGATCACCTATTTGAACGGCCTCTTCAATAGCTTCAAAATTTGAAATACCCCGAAAAAAAGCAATTTTACTCAGAACCTCCAAAGATTTTGCTCCGATCTTCCGAGATGGTGTATTTATTACACGGGAAAAACTCACGTTATCTTTAGGATTTTGAATGAGTTTCATATATGCCAGAACGTCCTTAATTTCTTTTCGTTCATAAAATTTCACACCACCAATAATTTTGTATGGTATACCATGACGGATCATCCCTTCTTCAAAATTACGTGACTGTGCGTTGGTACGATAGAGCACGACAAAATCCTTGAGACTAATACCTTTCTCCAACATATGATGATCTATACGATCGATGACTTTTTCAACTTCATCTCGTTCACTATTTGCTGTCAGAAGAGTAATTTTATGTTCATTTTCTTTTTCTGAAAAAAGAGTTTTATCCGTACGTTCCGTATTATTTTTCACGACCGCATTGGCCGCCTCGACAATCACTTTTGTAGAGCGATAATTTTGCTCCAATTTAATCACTTTCGCTTCAGGATAATCTTTTTCGAATTCTAGAATATTACGCATATTGGCTCCCCTCCACGAATATATACTCTGCCAATCATCACCGATCACACAGACATTGCGATATTTTTGAGCGAGAAGTGAAATCAATATGTATTGTGCATGATTGGTATCCTGGTACTCATCCACTGAAATATACTGAAACTGATCCTGATACTTTTCTAAAATTTCCGGAAATGTCGTAAAAATTTTCACGGTCATCATAATAATATCATCGAAATCCAAGGCATTCGCTTGGCGAAGCATTTTCTGATAAAGAGAATACATCGTCGAGACAGTTTGCGTGAATGTGCCTTCCGCTCGGGAAGCGTATTCTTCCGGAGTAATGAGAGCATTTTTAGCATTTGAAATTGCTCCTAAAACAGCTTTCGGATGGAATTGTTTTTCATCCAGATTTTTTTCTTTCAGAAGGGTTTTCATAAGCGCAACTTGGTCGGCAGAGTCATATATCACAAACGAAGAATCAAGCCCCAGATGATGAATGGTCTTTCGCAAGATCCGCACACAAATACTGTGAAAAGTACCCACAAGTGGCAGTGAACGCTCATCTCCACCAAGTAGCTCGCTAATCCTCGCCTTCATTTCCGTCGCCGCTTTATTTGTGAATGTCACAGCCAAAATATGACTAGGATCAATACCGAGCTCCATGATCATATGAGCGATACGAATAGTCAGCGCCCGCGTTTTGCCGGAACCCGCTCCGGCAATAATCAATACAGGCCCTTCAGTGGTTTCTGCGGCTTCTCGTTGTTTGCTGTTAAGACTATCTAGCACAGACATTGATTGGGGGACAGAAGATATATGGCTTTTTGAAATGTAATGTACCCGACTCTCAATTGTCTCCACGTTCGTTACGACAAGAATCGAGTCTAGGGTAGCATTACATTTCAAAAGATCTTATTTTTTTCTTATGCAATTTCTTTTGCCGCTTTCACAATTTTTTCTGCACCGGCTTTTCCAATACCACCGATCATCGTGAGATCAGATGCACTCATTTTTCGAAGTGTTTCCACGTCCTCTATACCTGCGGCCATAAGTTTTTTCTTCATTGCCTCTGCTATGTCCAAATCCTGTACTTTTGCATCCGTAGGTGCTAAAGCTACTTCAGGAGCGGATTCTTCCGATTCCTGATTCTCTTCACCGGTTTTCACGTTTGAACCTTTTTCCTTGAATTCAGAAATATCTCGAAGATTTATTTCATATCCTGTGAGGATACTAGCCAAGCGCACATTCTGACCATTTCGTCCGATTGCAAGAGGGCGTTGATCTCCGTCCACAAATATATCAGCAATTTTTCTCTTTTCATCTATAACCATTTCCCGCACTTTCGCAGGAGCAATGGCCTGTTTCATATAATCTTCGAGTTTGTCGCTGTAATGTACTACATCGATCATCTCCCCTCCAAGCTCCTCCATGATAGTCTGGATTCGCACTCCTCGCTGTCCGACACAAGCTCCGATCGGGTCGATCTTCGGATCAGTACTGATCACAGAAACTTTAGAACGAACTCCCGGCTCACGAGCAATGGCTTTGATCAAAATCACTCCTGATTTAATTTCGGGAATTTCAAATTCAAAAAGTTTTTGAACAAGCTTCGGAGATTTACGAGTGATAACCAACTGCGGTCCTCGAGCCGTCTTTTCTACTTTTTCTAAATATATTTTCAGTCTCTGACCTGCATAATATCGCTCATTTTGCACACGATATTCACGAGGGAAGACAACAGTGTTTCGGTCAATTTCCAAGTATACCATTCCTCGATCTACCCTTGAAACCTGAGCCGTCAAAAGCTCATCTTCGCGTTCTTTGAATGTATCATATACCACCTCTCGTTCAGCTTCTTGAACTCGTTGCAAGATTACTTGCTTCGCCGCCTGTGCCGCAATACGTCCAAACCCGCTTGGGGTGACGTCAATATGGATTTCATCTCCGGGTTTCGCATTTTTTCTATATTTAATTGCATCTTTTACTGTAAGTTCGTTCGTATCGTCTTCAACGGTTTCTACCACGCTTTTCACTAAGAATACCGTGAACATTCCTGTTTCCTCATCGAGATCCACCTCGATGTTCTCCTCTTTATTATCACTAAAATCCTTTCGGTATGCGGTTTTAAGCGCGCTACACACTGCATCAATAACATAAGCTTTAGGGATATTCCTCTCGACGCAAAGCTGGTTGATGGCTGAAACAAACTGTTTATTCATGTGGTAGTATCATTAGGGTAAAAAAAGTGCGTATACTTAGAGTAAGTACACGTTAGCAAGTATGAACACATGGGCATTATAGACCTGGGTAAAAAATAAGACAATAGTTTTGGTACGATTATGTTGGGGGGGGGTGAACAGAGTGAGGATAATAAAAAAAAGTCTGTACCATCATCGGGGGATAAGGTACAGACCAAAGGGACTAGCCAGGGGGATTGACTCCAATTTTGTTAAACTGAGGCAACTTCCAATTGTCTTGTATTTTGGATTTTCACTGGTGCGGGTTCACCTGATCCTGAGTTAAACAGTCTTTCGAGCCTTTCTGACTCAGTTTCAACTGCATGACATACAGGAATCTGACTTATCTTAGCGACTTCTTCTTTACTGGCACCATGTGCCCTCATCAGATCCCGAACATCTATTGGACTTGATGGAGAAATTCTAATTCGATGCTTCCGTCTACCTTTTGATTTAATTGTTATTGTTTGATTTTCTGCGTTACCCACCATATCGTCCCAGGCATTGCGAGGATAATCAGTGGTTTTTTCAACATTCGTAGTAGTATTGTTGGTCATGTATTTCTAATACTCCAAATTTTTTATTTTTTTGCCCTTTCGGACTTCTCAGACTTCGCAGTTATACTCAATTTTTTCATGAGTGCAAGAAAAAATTCTTTTTTTTGTAAAAACAGCCATAAAATGGTAATATATTACGATATATAAAACAAATAATATGAAACACACAACCCAGGACACATTCATGCAATTTCAAAAGGACGTTCTCATGGCAATCCGAGATGCGCTTGATGGGGATAAAATCTCAACTGCTGAGGCATTCGGAATACTCGAGCTACTTAAAGCCGCAGAGGATGAGGGGCAGTTTCGGATGATTGCAAGAGGGCTTGCGAACAATCATAGTTTTTTGGCGAGAATTTTTGAGAAGTCAGAAGAGGGAAGACGAAAAGAAGAGGAAGAGAATCAGAAGAATCTCTTGAAAGCAGGGCTAAAATAGGTTGACTTAAGTAGAATATTATATACAATATATTATCTGTTACGATTTTAAATTACAGTTACAAACAATATTATGTCACGAGTAAATCTTCTTCCGGGAAACAATTTAGATGCACAAGGTCAAGCTGAAATTACAGCTCAAGTCAATAGAGTTATTTCTCCTGCAGAGGCAGCGATGAAACAAGATCTACTTAATGAACTTAATACTATTATAGGTTCAACGGCTGTAAATCGTGGAAATGTGCTTTTAGGATTAGCGGCTGGTTTTGAATTAAATGACACACTACGTACAGCTCGCAATCGAGCAATGACAAATACAGGAATTCCAGGCACCATGGTAAACGATAGAAATATTATGCAAAGAGCTGTAACGGAAGATGCCGCAGTCCTAGCACAAACAGAGTGGAGAACAAATGTTCAACCGTATTTTGAGACTCAAATGAACCTCTATAACGCAGAGCAAACAAATATACGTAGGCATCTAGTGCATATTCGAACACTTCTTACCGACCTTAATAGTATCGTTGGACTAGAAGTTGCGATGCAAGGTGGTGGAATAGTAAACATATTACCATTGGATCCAACCTTAGCTCCGCTTGCTGGTGCAACCGCTCCAATCAATAGTTTAATTGATGCTAATCCATTTACTGTAGATCCGGCTAGAACAAACTTAAATGATTTGGAAGACCTCAGTAATAATGCTGATCGAGGCCATGCAATTAATGGAGGGCGAGCAAATGATTTATACAGAATAATTACGAATCTTAGAACTGTAAGTCGAGATTTATCAGGTGCAATCACTTTAAGAAATACACACTACCAAAATATTATGGGAGAGCCGTTTTTAGAGGCTAATATTGTGACGACTCCTCTTCGCTATGACCCTACTCGAGCGGTTCCAAGACTTTATGGCAGTGTAGAAACTCACTTAAATCATATTCTTCCGCCTGAACATCCGAGTAGAATCGAAATAGAAAACGCCGGGGCAGCATTTATTCTTCATGTACATAACAGACCAGGAGTTAGAGTTGCGGGAGCAGAAGTTCCAGCAGGTTCGCCAGGAGAGATAGCCTTTCAAGAATGGTTACTTACTCATGAACCGGCACCAGCTCAGCAAGTGGTTGCACAACAATACCTCCGTACACGAAATGCAAATATTACTACTGTCAATACAAATGCCCAAGCCCAAGTTAACACAGCAACTCCGGGAAATATTATTTCAGATCTTATTGCATCAGGATTTGTTGGAGATGCGGCTAAAATAAACGAATATGCTAGAGCGTTTATGACAGACGGTACCGTGGCAAATTCAGTACTCTTTGCAGCAGGGGGAATTCCAAATGCTGCGACAAATAATAATGATAGACTATATTATGCAGCCGCGCTTTCAGGTGCAGATAGAACTGATAATATAGCAACAACTCAAACTAATGCAGTTGATGGGATGAATAATCTATTAACAACTGCTCTAACAGATTTAAGAAATCAATTACAGGTTGTCGGAGGTGTCCTTAGAAGGATAGATCCTGCAGCTATACCTCCAATAGATAGACCATCCAATGCAACAGAAAGATGTGCATTTATGCAAATGGCCGCAAGGGACCGAACAAGTCTCACAGCACCTCAACAAGGACATGCAACATTGCGTGCCAATAGAATGTATACAACATTGACTCCGCAAATCACTGCCGCAGTAGCTGCAATGGGTGCTCGAAATATTAATGAACAAGCAGATGCAACGGCAAGAGCTACAGCGATCATGGCAGGACTTGGCGCTGGCGTCGCTCCATTGAATCACACTACTCAGATTTTTGATTTAGCATATCATTATAATATACCAGGTACATCAATCCAGGGTATCGAAGATCTTGTCCGAGACGCAATCCGCACCGACATTCTCGGGCGATTACCCGGACCCGCTCTCACCGACACAGCCGCTCTCATAGCCGCAGAGACACGCACAGGAGATGCATACGCAGATCATCTTGGACGATATGTACCAAATATGATCAATGCTTTTCAAGGAGCTTCTACACGAAATGAAGTAGAATTAACCCGCGCTCAACATATAATCGCAAGGGCAAGGCTCACCAGCGGACAAGTGGTAAACGAGATGAATACAAGAAATACAGCAGGAACACCACTTAACTTAAATACAGTAAATGACAGAGTGACAATAGCCAACCTCATTGTTGATAATGTTTTGCAACAAAGGACGGCACTCATGACAAAAACAAGAACAGCGTTTGACAATTATCAAGTCCGAAGAGGATGGATGAATTACGATGTCGATGCTCACCTTGCCCGAAACAGAGGTCGCTATGTTCTAGGGACTCTCGGAATTGGTGCGGCAGGACTTATTTCTGCAGCAGCAGCTCCAGCACTAGCAACAGGGTTTGCAGTAGCATTCGGACTCGCTTCCGGAGGACTTGCGTGGCGCACTGCAGCGGCAGGAGCAAGAAGAGCGTTTGATTTCTTCGGTATGAGAACTGATCGTGCAATGCAAGCACCCGCACCCGCACCGACATTTGGAGACCAGGCACGACAAACCGGAAATAGAATTGGAAGAAGCTTTAATCCTTTGAGATGGAGTATGTTCCGATCAGGAAGAAATCGAACTAATGAACGGTTACGAGGAGTCCAAGATGCAGTTGATCCAAATCAATACAATCAAGCAACTGCAGTGAACCCTGTGCAATTTAACCAGCACATGGCATATCATTTAGCAAAAAGTACAAAATCTACAGATAGGGATAATGCCGAGACTCTTGGCTATTTAACTCCGGCAATGGAAAACGCGGATCGGGCACGTATGACACAAGAAACATTAACATTAATTACAACAGCTCTTGCAGGACCTGCTCCTGTACCATCTCAGGAGCAAATTTTAGAAAACGTGATTACTGAAGTGATCACCAATAGAGAAAATGAACTTATTGCACGAGTTGAAGAGGAGAAGAGAGCTCAGCGCCGAACAAACATTTATTCTGAGGCAATTGGTGCTGCGGCAGGATTCTATTCATTTCACGGAGCGTTTAATATGATGAGTAATGCGCAAGCAGGTATAATGAATTGGATGCATCCAAATCCAACAAGCACACCGGCGGGAGTACCACATCCACAGGGAACAAATACAGGAACAACAGCTCCACAAGGACCGAACAACAGTACTGTTCCGACCGGGACTGAAGGTACCATCACACCACCGGTTGGACCTGATCAGTGGCAACTGCCATCTGGACAGCATGCAACATTGACTATCCCTAATGTTGATGGAAGTAGTATTACATCAAAACTCATGGATACAAACGGTTTAGGATTAAATCAAAATCAGATTGATGAGTTGAGTGCACGAGGCGTCTTTAGACAATTTCTCGGTGAGAATAATATTTTACAGGGAGGACAGCAAAGTATCTATCATTCAGGTTTGATTGACGGACCAGTATCAGGGATAAATCTTGTCTATAAAAATCAGCAACTGATTGCAGACTCTCTTGTTAATTCAGATATTATACGTCAACATTGTTTATCAAAAGGTATTTCTCTAGATCAATTATTAAACCTCTTGAAAAAATAAGACTATCACTCATACTTTAATTACACAAACATAACCCCCCTCCCCAATGCAAAAATTCACCCTAACCCCAGAACTCGCCTCAGAATTCTTTCTCGCTCTCGGCCTCGCCGACGCAGATGATACTGTGAAAATGGACATCATCGCAAAAATCGAAGAACAAGTCGAAAAAGAAACTCTGCAAACCATCATGATGATGATCCCGGACTCACGCGCTGGCGAATTTGAAAAAGCAGATAACGATGCGCTTATCAAGCTCTATGAAGAATTCGAAATCGACCCGATTGCTATCTCCATCGCAAAAGCAATGGAAATCCGAGAAGAAATTGTTTCACAACTTGCATACGCACGAGGTGTGATGGACGGAATGAAACAAAACGAGGAAAAATAATTTCACTCCATTAGACATTCCAATAAAAAAAAGTATACTCTCCACAGAATATACTTTTTTTGTGTGTATGAATCCAACAAACCCGACAAATGAACATAATTATTTAGTTCCGACAGTGATCGAAAAAACGCCGATGGGCGAGAGGGCGTTTGATATTTTTTCAAGACTCCTGAAAGATCGGATAGTGTTTTTAAACGGTGCAGTTACTGACGAATCAGCGAATCTCATTGTCGCGCAGCTATTATTTCTGCAAAACGAAGATGCAAAAAAGGATATCGTGATGTACATTAATTCACCAGGAGGGTCTGTTTCAGCCGGCCTCGCGATCTACGATACTATGCAATACTTGTCATGTGATGTATCAACCGTCTGTACCGGGATGGCGGCTAGTATGGGATCGCTTTTGCTTTGTGCAGGCGCGCGCGGAAAGAGATTTGCACTTCCGCATGCAGAAGTCATGATCCACCAGCCACTCTCCTCAGGGATCGGGGGACAGGCGACGGATATCGGAATTTATGCCGAGCATATTTTACAAACCAAGGAACTTTTAACTGATATGTACGTGGTTCTCACCGGAGCTGATCGTAAAATGGTCGTCAAGGATCTAGATCGAGATACGTTTTTGACCGCTCACGAAGCCAAGGAATACGGACCTCATGGCCTGATTGATAACGTCATCGGACATAACACTGACCGTCTTAAATATTTGAAGGATGCGCCGAAACGACCTTCGTCACGACGAAAATAACATGGTGATACGTATAAATTATCTCAGACAGAACACGATGTTCGACATCCCTCTTGAGGAGGGAGCGCCTAGTTTTAAGCAAGGAGATTTTGTGATTTTGGAAGTAAAGGAGGAAGATTATACTCGAACTGAAGTTGGGAGAGTTGTGTTTATTCATGATTTGGAAACCATCGAACATAACCCGCCGAAGCTTGTGAGAAAGGCAACAGAAGATGATCTCACAAAAATCAACCGCATAGCTGAAGAGGAAAAAAAAGCATTTGCGGATTTTATTGTGAAGATCCAAAAATACGATTTACCGATGCAACCTGCAAGTGTGTTTTTTTCGTTTGATGAAAAATTTGCAGATTTTGTGTACACGGCTGAGGACCGCGTTGATTTTCGGGAACTCGTGAAAGATCTGGTGAGTTCGTACAAAAAGAAAATATTTTTACAACAAGTCTCTGCCCGTGAGAGATCTGGATTGTCGGGCGGGTGCGGGACATGCGGACGAACACTTTGTTGTTCAACATTTTTACGAGATCGGCCTCCTGTGACTATGGGAGCCGTTCGAGAGCAGGACCTATATTTCAAAGACAAGGACAAACTCACAGGACTCTGTGGTAAACTCAAATGCTGTCTCAACTACGAAGTATCAGTATATCAAGAACTGGGGAAAAAATTTCCGGGGATTAAGAGTAAGATAAAAGTCATTTCAACCGGAAGAAAGGGGATTGTTATCGGGCGAAGCGTGCTCGATCAGATGGTGCGGATTGCCTATGATGAAGAAGGAATTCGTCCTGAGAACATGCCACTTGGAGCAATCAGCATTGTTTCAGATACCAAGAAATATGACAAGCGGGAGGAATTTGCTGAAGAAAAAGCTGAATAAATTATTATTACAATATGAAGCCACTTGTCACAATCAGCTTCATTCATTATTCCGAAGTGGGAGGATATTCGACTATCCATCATATCCGGCCTTTTTTGGAAAGTATTTTTGCACAGACATATAGGAATATTGAGGTTTTCTGTGTTGAAAATGCTTCGAATGATTTACGGTATAAAGAGATTTTAGCAGAGTTTCCAAAAGTTACCCTGATAAAACTTCCAAAGAATCTCGGGACATGCGCACACAATGTTGTTATTTCAAAGGCAAAAGGAGAGTTTGTATGGTGCACGACGCTTGATACGAGATATGAACCTAACTATCTGGAAAAACTGGTCGCCTCTGCTGAAAAATTACCTGATGGAGCAAGTTTTGGTGGTACCCTTTTTAGGATGAATTCTGATACATTAGAAAAAACTGATGAAATAGATACACAGGGAATTTTAGCCACAAAGGCGCATCAGTTTCATGAAAGGAATACGAGACTGCATATCAAACAGGAAAACTTAATAGAACATCCAGTGTCTGTTTTTGCTATTTCAGGAGCCACGGTACTGTATAGGAAGTCAGCTTTGGATAGCATCAAATACGAAGATGGTACCCATTTTGATGAAACATTTTTCATGTACAAAGAAGACATTGATGTTGGATATCGGCTACTTTGGCAGGGATGGAAGAATTACTGCATTCCAAATGTGATTGGCTATCATGTCAGATCTGTGGTGGAAAAAAATATTGCCATAAACAAAACAACATCTTCCATGCTCAATCGGTTCAATAAATCTGATTTTGGGGCGACACTTTCATATCGAAATCATTTGTATCTACTATATAAAAATTATTCCAGAGATTACCCAAGTCTCATTTTATTTCTCACCGGTTTCTATTTTCTCGGTCGCATTATGTTTGCATTTGTGTTTGAGCCACGACTTCGAAAGGCATATGGAGAATTTAATGAGAATTCAAAAACTCTGCGAATCAGCCCCAAAAAGATCACCGGAAAAGCAATGGCTCAATACTTTGAATAATGTTTTAAAGTCCTGTATTTCAAGTCCTGTTGTTAGGTTATACCAACATAACAGTAAAAAAAGATTTGGAGATTTTTCAAAATGAACGATAATCAGATTTAGAAATCATTGTGGAGGTGTGACAAAATTGTTACACTTTAAATATACATTTTATATTTACGCAATGACTACTCGAAATAACAGGATTTATATTTCTATCACAAAAGATATGGAAGAGATGCTTAGTGACATTGCAAAACAAGAAAAAAAGCCAATTGCTACAGTTGCTACGTGGCTTTTAAAACAAGCTATTGCTGATTACGAAGATCAAGAAGATCTTGAACTCATTCGAGAAGCAGAAGAGCGAATGAAACATCCGAAAGGTTTTTTAACTCATGAAGAAATATGGAAGTAAATTATTCAATACGATATGAGGATACTGTTTTCAAAGATATTCTAAAACTTGATGGGTTCTATAAAGCTAGAATTCAAACTGCAATTTTTCAAAAATTACTCATGGATCCGCTTAAATATGGGAAACCACTTCAATTCTCTCCAATGGGACTCCGCTCTCTACGAGTGGGAAAATACCGAGTATTATTTTATTTAGAGACAACAACTATTGCCATTTATAAAATTGGTCACAGAGGGAAAGTGTATCGAAATATTTTTAACCAATAGCTACAACGCCCCGGCAATAATCCCCGGAACACTGTGATCAAGCGCATCTGGAAGTAGGGCATCTTCAGTTGGATTTCGCTTTGCATTCGCGAGCGCAATGGCGGCCTTCATAAAATGTGTTTCATCAAGCCGAATGAGACCCTTTTCAAGTGCACCTTTAAATAAACCAGGGAAGGCAAGGGAATTGTTGATCTGATTAGGGAAGTCACTTCGTCCTGTGGCAACTATTCGCGCTCCACCTTTTTTTGCATCTTCCGGATAAATCTCCGGCTCAGGGTTGGCCATCGCAAAAATAATTGCATCTTTATTCATTGTAGAGACATCTTCCGGTGTTAAAATTTGAGGTTTGCTTAGGCCGAGAAAAACATCACTGCCTTTTATCGCATCTTTTATTGTTCCTTCTGAAACAACAGATTTGGAAGCACGAATAATCTCATTTTTATATTCATTACTGTCTGATCTTCCTTCATACACAATTCCTTTACTATCACACAGCACTATATTTTGCATACCATACGCAAGTAAGAGTTTTGCAATAGCTATTCCAGCCGCTCCAGCACCGGAGAGAACAATTTTTACATCCTCCTTGTTCTTATTTACCAGTTTGAGAGCATTGATCAATGCAGCAAGAACAACAATAGCTGTACCATGTTGGTCATCATGCACCACTGGAATATTTAACATTTCTTTCAGTCTTTTTTCAATTTCAAAACAAGCTGGGGCGGCGATATCCTCCAAATTAATTCCACCGAAACCAACACTCACTTTTTTCACAATCTCAATAAATTTTTCGGTGTCTTTTTCGTCAATCACTAACGGAATAGCATCTACGCCACCAAGCTCTTTAAACAAAATCGCTTTCCCTTCCATAACTGGAAGTCCAGCAAGCGCGCCGATATCTCCTAGTCCTAACACTGCCGTACCATTTGAAATAACAGCAATGGTTCTTCCTTTCATAGTTAGATCTTTTGCAAGTGAAGGATCTTTAAAAATAGCTGTAGACACCGCCGCCACTCCTGGAGTGTATGCAATCGCCAGATCCTCTTTAGTTTCAACCGGCATTAATGTTTTCACCGACAATTTTCCCTTCGTCTTTTTATGAGCTTCCAGAGCAAGTGCGTAGTAATCTTTCATAGTTTGAATTAGCTGTAAGTAAAAATACATTACAGATTATCGCAAACAGATCAAGATTATTTTATGTATTTTTTACACTAAGCTATCTCTTCCAAAAAAACGACCATATATTCCGTTTTTTATTCAATCTATATCTTAGTAGAACAATTGTGGTGCAGGCAAGTACATTTAAAAGTGACATAATGATGATTAACCTATCATTGAGAATATATACTGCATACAATGTTGCTGAGGTTGTCGTACCCGCCCAAATCTCGTATGATTCAGCATTTGCACTTGGATTTTTATGCCACAGATCGATAATAGTAGGAACATAGCCCCAAAGTGATACTATACTGCTTATAGTGTATATAATAATAATTCCTGTGAAAAAGTCGAAATGCATGATATAGTTTTTCAAATATTGTTCGAAATATTATATCATGCTTGGTGCGCATTTGTCCAACAAATGCCGTTATTGATATTCTTTGACTTGAATTTTTTTATTGAAGTTCAAGAATGGAGTCCAAAACTATTGGTAATTCAAATATTTTTCTGGATCGGTCGAAATGACCCATGTTGCGCTCAATGATTATCTTAGAACCAAGAAGATTTGCAAATTCCTCTTGATTATCCAGAGGGACAAATTGATCATCATCTGAGAATAAAGCTATGCTTTTTTTCATATGAGATTGTACTTTTTTCAGATCAAGCGGAGTATCCAACCATTCACGCTCAACACTTCGCTCAATAGGATCATCAGTAATTCCGGTGAGTCTTTTGAAGAACCCTGCAACAAAAACAGCGCCACCAACAACAGTTCCTTCTGGAAGAGTTGAAAGGTAACGAGCAATTGCCTGGCATCCCATACTATGCCCGACAAAAAATGTTTGTTCATCTGGGATTCCAACGACTTCTTGTATTTTTGGAATCCAATTATTTATTCGAGGTTCATCTGAGTCCGGAAGTGAGGGGACAATTACTTGGTATTCTCTTGCTTCCAGCTCAGTTTTTAACCATGGCATCCAGGCATCTTCCGGATATCCGCCCCAACCATGGATTATGAAGAGTCGTTTTTGCATGTGTTTGAACATTAATGAATATACAACTTCACTAATAAGTCATCAATAACTGATGAAATCACTTCTAGCTCTCTTTTCGTATATGACCTATCAACATGATTTAATCCCTGAATATGCACTTTATTTCTTAATTCCCTAATTTTCTCAATTTTTTCAAAAAATTCATGAGAAAAAATGTTTAACTTCAAGCAAATTTCATTAACCTTTTTAAAATCTGTATGTTTTCTTAATTGAAATTTCTGCCTGCCTCGTTTACAAATACTCAATCTGGATCCATCAATTACATATGTTTGTGGCAAAAGATTAGACTCTATACAATTCCATTCCTCCAAAGGCATTTCTGTATCACCTTTTTTCTCCAAGAGATTAAATACCAATGCTTCAACCACAGATGAAGCAAAAATTATGGCTGCTTTATAAAAACCACTCTTTGCTCGACCTCTTAACATCTGGGCTTGTGAATTTTGAGAGATAATTTGACTAATATTCCATTTAATATTTTGTTCAAAAATCTTGAGATCCATATTCTTATATTATGAATTTTTACTCACTCTATCAAATGCTCTAGCAAGAGAGGGTAGGCCAGTTTTTCTCAAATATGTACTTATTTTCATATTTGGACTCACTCCAACATCAATTTTGTATTCATTTCTAAACCACCCCATTGTAGTATCCTTCCATACTTTTTTTCTTTGCTTTAGTGGTGATGATTGTGTCATATATCTTGATTAAAATAAATTACTCTCAATTGATTTTCATTCTCATTGAATCAAAAGTAAAGAGAAAATTTTCTAAAGTGTTTGTAGGACTTAACAACAGGGCATGGGGCAAGGC
>CAYGEY010000014.1:0-23149 GCA_964349065.1 uncultured Candidatus Peribacteria bacterium
TATTTTATTTCCTGTGACTCAGGATAAAACATATTTAGTCGCATTTAGTGTTGGATATGATACTCTTTTACTTCGTGTGAATGATACAAGTAAGAGCATGTTGGAGGTTATGGGAGTGTCCGTGTTGATCGGACTTTTTGTCGCTTTTATGTTTAGTAGTCGTATTGTAAAACCTATTCGTAAATTGTCTGAGACTGCGCTTGCGATTTCTAAGGGAGATTTCGGGAAAATTATCACAACAAAATCAAAAGATGAAGTAGGACGTTTGGCTAATTCATTTAATAAAATGTCGGTGGAACTTAAATCTGCAACTGATCAATTAGTTGCAAAAGAGCGACTGAATAAAGAGATTGAGCTTGCAAGTAAAATACAGAGTGAGTTTTTGCCGAAATCTCTTCCGACTGTTGGGCAAATGGATATTCAGGCCGGAGTAAACTCGGCAGACGCGGTTGGTGGGGATTTATACGATTTTATTGCCCTTGATGATGACACAATGATCTTTTATGTGGGAGACGTGACAGGTCATGGGGTGTCAGCCGGACTTGTGACGGCGATTGCCAATAGTATTGTGTATTCACTTTCATTTAGTAAGGACGGGTATGACGTGCGTAAGATTTCACTTGGTCTCAATCGGGTACTGAGAGCTAAAACAAGAACAGATATGTTTATTACAGCGTTTGTTGGATTGTATAATGCAAAAAAACATATGTTCTATTATTGTGCATGTGGTCATGAGCCGACATATGTATTTAAACAAAAGACAGGAGAATTGATTCAATTGAAAAAGGAAGGAATTGCACTTGGTATGGTTGATGATATTGATCCGATTATCAAGGAGGAGAATATTTCACTTGAGAAGGGTGATGTGGTGATTATGTATACCGATGGTATTCCTGAGGCTTGGAATAATTCGAAAGAGCTGTTTGGGTTTAAGAGGTTTGAGGAATCAATTAAAAAACATGGTAATTTGAAGACGTCAAAAGAGATTTATGATGCGCTATTAGCGGATGTGTATAAATTTATGGATGGGCATCCGCAGGCGGATGACATTACCCTTGTCGTCATGAAAAAGCCGTAGAAAATGTCTAGAAACAGCATATTTCTTCGTCGTCAGCGTCATGATTTTCTCGCTGTATAAAACATACAGCTGCGTCAATCACTCCTTGACTCCTTGAACTATACTATTTCTAAACATTTTCTGAGAGTGTTAGGATTGGTGAAATTTTGTAAAAATAAAAGTACCCGACTCTCAATTGTCTCCACGTTCGTTCCGACAAGAATCGAGTCTAGGGCACTTTTTATTTTACAATTACGCCCCTCTCACAACAGCTCCAAATTGATCATTCGCTTGGATGAAGAGTTCAGCGGCAATTTTATTGATAGCTTCATCAGTAAGGGTTTTGTGTGGATGAGAAAATTCTACAGAGCAAGTGATGCTCTTTTTGTTTTTACCGATGTGTTCACCTTCGTAAATGTCGGTAAGAGAAACGTTGGTGACATATTCGTTATAATTTTGAATGAAAGAGAGGATATCCCCGGTGGGGAGTTTTGTATCCATAACAAATGACATATCTCGTGAAAGTGCAGGGAGAGTTGAGAATTCTTTGAATTTCGGTTCTTGTTTCGCTTTGAATAACAACTCTAGATCGCATTCTGCTGAAGTGATGATCCCTTGTTCAGCTCCAATATTGTGAGCGATTTCAGGATGGAGCTCCCCGATCATTCCGACTAATTCATCCCCAACAAAGATGCTTGCTGATCTGCCGGGATGTGCCCAAGGGTATCGTTCTAGGGCATTTGCTTCAGGTTTTGTGAATGAAATGGCTTTGTCAGTATGGAGGCGCGAGAGCAGGTCGGAGATGATGTGTTTCATGTGAAAAAAGGGGTGGGTGGACCACTGAGAGATTTGAGCGTCAGTCGGAGTATTTTTTGTATACAAAGAAATGCCTACCATAAATTTCTCAAACGAAGATTTTTCTTTTTCATTATAAATTTTTCCTTGTTGTTTCGGATAGATTTTTCCAATTTCAAATGTGCCAATAGGCTCATTATACTTGGTGTTTGCAAGTGTATCTAGCACAGTATGTGGTACGATACTTGTGCGCATAAGCTCATTTTCTGAGGAGAGAGGATTGATGACCACCACAGGATCTTTGTGGATATCCTCTGTCAGCAAGAAATCATTATGAAGTTTTTTTGAGTAAAATGTGTAATTATCTACTTCCAGAAGTTGATGCTCGTGAACGAGGAGCTTCGAAATATGTTTTTGGAAATCTCTATACGGGTGACTTCCTTTTGATGTCATTGGAAATAGGGGAAGGGTCCCTTTGAAATCATTAAATCCATACATTCGAACGATCTCTTCCATGATGTCCTCCTCTATACTTATGTCGCCGGTAGATCGCCAAGAAGGGACAGATACAATGAGGTTATCACCAGCTTCATCTAATACAAATCCGAGTTTGCTGAGAATTTTTTGGATGCGGTCTTTGGAGATTGGTTCTCCCAAGCGTTTTTCTAAGTATGAATAGCTGGTTCCGATTTTGATAGCTTCTCGTGGGTTTGGATAAATATCAGTGATTTGTGAAGCAATCATGGCTTCGGGATGGATCTCCATAACGAGAGAAATTGCTTTATGCATAGCCATTATAGTTAGTTCTGGGTCGAGTTCTTTTTCAAAACGGAGAGAGCTCTCGGAGCGAAGGCCTAGTCTGCGAGATGTTTTGCGGATATTGGCATAATGAAATGTCGCAGCCTCAAGGATGATGGACGTTGTTTCGTCTGAAATGGATGAGTTTTTCAAACCCATGATGCCGGCTACAGCAACCGGATTTCCGTTGTTTTTTATGAGGAGATCACCGTCCAAAATGCTGATGTTTTCATCTTTGAGTGTGGTGACTTCTTCCTCCTTGACTTTGTTAAAGCCGATCTCAATTTTTCCATTATCGATTTTTTGGCTATCGAATGCGTGCATTGGCTGACCGAGGTCGTACATGATGAAGTTGGTAATATCCACAATCGAATTGTGTGGGTTGATACCAACACTGGTGAGGAGATTTTTCATCCAAGTTGGAGACTCTTTTGGAGTAATATTATCAATTTGTACCCCCACATAGCGGAAACATGCGGTTTTATCTTCGATGGTGATATCCAGTTTCGGAAGCGCTGAATTATTTTGGATGAGATCATTCATATACGGTTTGAGATGAATATCCTCAAAGACAGAGATCTCACGTGCGATGCCGAAATGACCGAAAAGGTCGGGGCGGTTGGTTATAGATTTATTCTCGATTTCAAAAATGGTGTCGGAGAGTTCGAGATATTCGGCTACGTTTTTACCTATTGGGGCGTCGGTTGGGAGAACGAGAATTCCCGGTTGGCGTTCAGAGATGATGCCAAGCTCGTCGGAGGAACAGATCATACCATTGGACTGTACGTCGCGGAGTGTGGCTTCCTTGATCTCAAATCCGGCGGGCATGATTGCTCCGGGCATTGCGACTGGGACGCGTTGACCGACTGCAATGTTTGGTGCTCCACAAACTATTTGGCGAAGTGTGGCTTCACCTGTGTCGACTTTTGCAACACGGAGTTTGTCAGCATTCGGGTGGGGTTCGATGATTTTTATTTCACCGATGATGATGTTGGGGAGTGCTCCTATGTGTTTTTCAGACTCGATTTCTGAAGTGTAAATAGAGAGTTTGTTGTTGAGGGTTTCGGCATTGATATCGATGTATCTTCGGAGCCAATTGAGGGAGATGTACATGGGAGTGGGGGATTTGTATAAGTTTATGATGAAAATATAGGGAAAATAGTGCAAAAAACAAGGTGTTGTGGTAAGATGGTTTGATAGAAATTAATATTTTATTATGTTTCATTTTCGGGAGGTCATAGTTGGGGGGAAGATGGGGATTGATAAGCCTGGTGCTAGTGCCGGTAAAGAATTGGCTAAAAAGGCAGTGGAGAAAAATCCAAATTCAACACAAAAGTCTTTAGAGCTATTGCAAACACAAATTAGAAATAATGCTCAGATGAAGATTAATTATGAGAATGCTGTTAAAAATTCAGGAAGAGATAATAAGTTGTCAGCTAGACAAAATGTAGAAGTAAAAAAAGCATTAGATTATCAAACTCAGACCCTTGCAACCCAACATACTCTTGCAGGTGCTGCATTAAGTAGAGGTGAAAAAAAATATGTTGCTAAAACTTCAGATATAGGAAGTCAAATTTCTAATATCAATAGAATTCAAAAAGATAGAGAGGCATTAGTGGATGCTAAAACTAACAAAGAAAGAGTTAAAAATGAGCTAGATGAATTGACAAAAAAGCTGAGTAATACATCTAACGAAGAGTCTGTCGAAAAATATGAAAAGAAGATATTAGCATTAAATGCAAAACTCACGCAAATGAATAAGGATTTGAGCAGTATAGATCAGAAAGAGTTTACTAAAAACTTAAAGGAACAGGAGCAGCTTCAATTAAAAGAAAAAAATATTAATGCTGTTAAAAGAGCAGTAGGATGGGGTGCAATTCCTCAAGTAAAAGTTGGTGATAAGATTTACAAAATTCAATCCAATGGAAATATAACTACTATGAATGGAGAGGGATTATCTCAAGAAACTAGAGAAAAAGTTAATGCAGAAATTGCAAATAAAGTTACGAATGCAGAGGAATTAACTAATAGTTCATATAAATTGTATCGTAAACAATTAGAAACAAAGAATATTAGTTTGGCAGATAGAGGAAAATTGAATAATCTTATTATTCAACAAGGTAATGCCTTATTGGTTGATGATAAAGCATATCAGCAAAAAATTCAAAATGAAATCAATGATATTATATATAAATCGCCAGATAAAGTAGTAAAAAATGCTGATAGAAACACATCAAAATTTATTGATCAAGGTGTAAAGGATCAGAATAGTAATATATATGATGAGTATGAATAGGTAATTATAACACAAGAGGGGGATGTTTAATGTACCGCATCTTAATTCTCTTTGCCCCTCCTCCCATTCCATGCTATTCATATAACAACTAGCATTTACTTTCTCCATGCTCCACCTCGGTATCGACCCCGGACTCGCCCGCATTGGATTCGCTCTCATTGAAAAAACTTCAGACAAAATCTCTGTCATTGATTTCGGTGTCATAACCACCGCTCCCGGACCCACTCTCGAATCACGGCTAACGCAGCTCAGAAAAAACCTCAAATCGATTCTACAGGCTAGAGAGATAACTTCAGCCGGCGTAAAAAAACTCTTCTTTGAGACCAATTTCAAAACGGCAATGGATGTTGCTCAGGCGAGGGGAGTTTCTTTTGCTCAGGAGTTGTATCGCCCTTGTTGTAAACTCTTACCAACAACCTAGCCTATTTTGGCTTTTCTTTCTCA
The DNA here is from genome assembly GCA_964349065.1 of uncultured Candidatus Peribacteria bacterium. Taxonomy (GTDB): domain Bacteria; phylum Patescibacteriota; class Gracilibacteria; order 1-14-2-50-48-13; family 1-14-2-50-48-13; genus CAYGEY01. The sequence goes on from CAYGEY010000014.1 coordinate 5,391, forward strand.
TTTTCACGCTCATACTTTCACGAGGTTAATTCAAATAACCTATTTTTTGTTCGTATTCGTTAATAGCATAAATGGTTAATCAGACCTCACCTAAAAAATATAAAACCATCGTATACGTAGATGCATTCAATTTGTATTATGGTGTTCTTAAAGGAACTCCATATAAGTGGCTTGATATTGATTTGTTAGTAAAAAATTTGTTGAAGAATAATGAGATTATTGGGCTCAAGTATTTTACTGCGCCTGTGAAATCAAACCATAAGAATCCCAATCGTTTCAAAAATCAAAAAGTATACATATCAGCATTACGAGAATTTATCCCTTATTTTGAATGCATTAATGGGTATTTTAAATCTAAAAATGTAAATGTTAACAATCCAAATCCTCCTCCTGAACAGATACACGCACTTATTCCTGAAGAAAAAGGAACTGATGTAAATATAGGTGTCGAGATTGTTAAAGATTGCTATACAAAGGATTTTGAATGTATAGTACTTATCTCAAATGATAGCGATTTAGAAAGAGCGTTAATCATTGCACGACAGACAGGGAAGAGGATTATTGTTATTACTCCTTTGTTTAACAATTGGAAATCTAATCCCTCAGTGCGATTATTTAAACATGCTGACTATCACTTTAGACGGATACATCCTAAAATACTAGAAAAATCTTTATTGCCCAAATCCGTAGACAAGTATTTATGTCCAAGTCATTGGTGAAATGAAAAAACCGTATCTCACGATACGGCCGTTCTCAAGCATATAGGTTGAGATGGTCTGTAGGAATATTAATCGAAATTTTAATGATAGTCAAAAGAACCTTTGTAAAATTGAAAAACCATGCCTCGCGACATGATTATTCTCAAGCGAAAAGCATAATATTATGTCCTCCTTTTCTTCTTGAGCGGGATGTAGCTGTATTATATTAAAGTCAGTATTTGAAGTCAAAAGATTTTTGCTTCAATCTTACTTCCATGCTATCCATATAACAACTAGCATTTACTTTCCCCATGCTCCATCTCGGCATCGACCCCGGACTCGCCCGTATCGGATTTGCTCTCATTGAAAAAACTTCTGACACAATAAGGGTCGTGGATTTTGGTGTCATCACCACCGCTCCCGGACCCACTCTCGAATCACGGCTCACGCAGCTCCGACAAGACCTCGAGTCTATTCTAAGTAGCCGTGAGATAACTTCAGCCGGCGTGGAAAAACTCTTCTTTGAGACCAATGTTAAAACGGCAATGGATGTTGCTCAGGCGAGGGGAGTGATCATTGAGTATATTCATAGCCATGGGATTCCGATCATCCATCTTACTCCTCTTGAGGTGAAGGCTGAGCTGACGGGTGATGGTTCTGCCGATAAGCGGCAGGTGATGGATATGCTTAAACTTATTTTCGGGACGACGTTTACGGCTAAATTCGATGATGCAGCAGATGCGTTGGCGATTGCGTATATTGCGGCGATGCGAGAAGGTAAAAACATAGAGACATAGCATATTGCTTCGTCGTCTGCGTCATGTATTCCTCGCAGTAGTTATCACTACAGCTGCGTCACTTATTCCTTGACCCATTGCACTATACTATGTCCCTACGTTTTTAAAAACTCTTGTAAATTTTTCAATAATATGCTATTCTATTCAAGAAAGTAACATATAACCATTACTTAGATGAATAAAGTAGATACTTTTAAAAAATTAGAGAGTTCAAAAATTTTCTCATTTAAGGATGTTGTGTTCTTGGATCCACAAACTAGTATTGGTACTTTGAAAAATTCTCTTTCTCATTGGGTGAAAAGCGGCTCACTTCTTTTGCTCAAAAAGGGATTATATATTTTACCTGAGAAGAAAAATATTGTCTCAAAAGAATATGTTGCCCATCGGCTCCTAAGTCCATCATATGTTAGTCTTTCGTATGCATTATTTATTTTTGGCATTATTCCTGATGTGGTATATCAGGTGACTTCCATTACTACAAAAACTACACGAATTTTCACTAATTTGCTTGGCGCTTTTACGTACAATAATGTGGACACTTCACTTTTTTTCGGATTTACTTTACATGAAGGGTATTACCTTGCTGAGCCGGAGAAGGCATTTCTTGATTATCTGTATTTCCTTCATGTAGGGTCGGGAAAACGGGTAACAAAGAAACAGCTAGAATTGTGCAGATTTCAAAATCTCGAAACGCTTTCAAAAGTAAAACTGGAAAAATATGCGAAAAAATTTGATAGTGCAAAAATTAATCTTTGTCTCCATAACCTTAAACTACTATGATTGAACTTATCAAAACCGAACTAGAGAAATTGCCGGAGGCAGATAGAAGAGCAGTGCTTAGAGAGATTTTACAATATATAATTTTATCAATACTCTACAAAACTGATCTTGGGAAACAGCTTGGGTTTATGGGCGGGACATCACTTCATATATTTTTTCAGACAAAGAGATTTTCGGAAGATTTGGATTTTAATTTGCTAGGGAAACTTCCATATCCTTTTCATGAACTTTTGGAAATTGTACATAAAGAATTAACTTTGCTCGGACTTGAGTCTGAGTATACTGTTAATACCAATACAAATGTGTACAAAAGTTTTATTAAATTTCCCAGTCTTATTCATGGGCTAGGGTTTGTTGCTCACAAGGATGAAAAGGTGCAAATCAAGTTGGAGATTGATATAAAGCCACCAAAATTGTATGTGTATGAAACTGATCTTATGCAAGGATATGGTCAGGAGAGTTATGTTCAGAGAGCTGATCTTGCATCAATGTTTGCGGCTAAACTCTATGTGTGTTTTCATAGGGAATATGTGAAAGGCCGTGATTTTTTTGATGTATTGTGGTTTTTACAAAAGAATATTGTGCCATATTATCCTTTGATGAAAGAGCTTGGTTTGGATATACAATCAAAGAGTCAGGTTGTTGATTATTTTACAAAAGGACTGAAGAAAATAGATTTTGCACTTGTGAAAAAGGATATTCTTCCTTTGTTGCAAGGGGGGGATGGGATGAGTGTTCCGGAAAAAGATGTATTTCTTACGGTTTTAGAAAGATGGGGGAAGTTGTAACAAATTGACAAAGAACTGTATTTTACCTACAGTCCTCTCATGAATACAGATATTTTTAAATTCACCATAAACTCCTCTTCTAAAAACTCCTCCGCACGCACCGGGGTTTTTACCACTGCTCATGGGGATATCCAAACCCCGGTTTTTATGCCGGTTGGGACCAAAGGGAGTGTGAAGGGGCTGACGATGGATGAGGTGAAAAGTAGTGGAGCGGAGATTATTTTGGGGAATACATATCATCTGTACCTGCGTCCCGGACCGGATCTCATTGATAGTTTTGGGGGGCTTCACAAATTTACAACATGGGATAAACCAATGCTCACGGATAGTGGTGGTTTTCAGGTGTTTTCTCTTGGGAAAGGAATGGGGAAGCGTGGAGGGAAAGATACTCCAAAGCCGCTTGTGAAAATCACTGAAGAAGGTGTGCATTTTCAAAGTTACCTTGATGGATCGCGGCATTTTTTTACGCCGGAGTCGGTGATGGAATATCAGGCAAAAATTGGTGGTGATATTTGTATGGCATTTGATGAATGTCCTCCAAGTGATAGTGAAAGGGCATATTTGGAAAAATCAATGGCATTGACGCATAGATGGGCTGAGCGGTCTAAGGCGGCATTTTTGTTGGAGCAGGAGAAACGGAAGTTAGCGGGGGTTTATTCTCAAGCATTGTTTCCTATAGTTCAAGGGGGACGGTTTGCTGATCTGCGTGCGGAGTCTGCGAAGTTTATTGGAGATTTGAATATGCCGGGAAATGCAATTGGTGGTCTGTCTGTAGGTGAATCAAAAGATGTTATGTATGAAATGATTGAGGTGGTTGACTCTGTGTTGCCTAAAAATAAACCTCGATATTTGATGGGAGTTGGTACTCCGGAAGATATATTGGAAGGAATTCGTCGAGGGATTGATATGTTTGATTGTGTTTTGCCAACACGGATTGGTCGTCATGGAGCCTTTTTTACTCATGATGGAGTTTGTGATATTACTAACGCTGTATACAAAAATGATCCAATGCCACTAGATAGTGAGTGTGATGGTTTTGATAGTTTGAAATACTCACGTGCGTACATCCGACATCTTTTTATTGAGAATGAAATGTTGGCACTTCGGGTTTTGTCTTTGCATAACATTGCGTTTTTGATTATGCTTACACAAAAGGCGAGGAAGCATATTATGGCGGGAACGTATGAGAGGTTTATGGGGGAGTTTCTAGCTCGGTACCTTAATAAGTAAAATTCATCTATTCGATTAATTGGAGCTCTTTTTTACTTCCATTTTTGAATTATTTTATTGGAGTTTTGTGTGCTGATGAATGTATTTTTAAAATAATTCAAAAATGGAAGTTTAATTTTGAAAAGTTAATTGTTTGTACTCTAAACATTGGCTTGCAAAGCTATTTTTCATCCCTACAATAGCCGTAGGTAATTTAATAGATTCTTGATGATTCCAAAAATAGCTATAGTAGGGAGGCCAAATGTCGGCAAATCGTCGCTTTTTAATAGATTGATTGGTAAAACGCATGCGATAGTGACGGATATGCCTGGCACAACGCGAGATAGTGTTGAACAGGTAGTTCGTGAGAAAGGAAAGATTCCGTTTTTATTGGCAGACACTGCCGGTATTATTGAAATGGAAAAACAAGATACGAAAGAACAGGAACTGGAGATAAATGTGCAGGAACATGTGAGGCTCAGTATAGCCTCATCGGATATTTTGATGTTTGTCGTTGATGGTATGGAACAAAACCTACTCTCGACGGATTTTGAAGTAGCTGATTTAGTGCGTAAATCTGGTAAAAAAGTGATTTTTGTTGTGAATAAGTGTGATTCTGAAAATATCGAGAATAATGCACAATTTGTAGCAGAGCTTGGTATGCCAAAGCCGATATTTATTTCAGTGGCGCATAAAAAAAATCTGAAGGAATTGATTAAAAGAGTACAGACGGAGCTTATTAATATGGGATTTGATGAGACATGTGATCTCGAGAGAAAACAATATTTTGCGAAACTTGCTCTCATTGGGACGCCAAATGTGGGGAAATCGACGTTGTTTAACTCCATTATTGGTATGGAAAAAGCTGTTGTATCCGATGTGGCCGGTACCACGAGGGATACTTTTGATACAGAGATTACTGTGCGAGATAAAGAGTATCTATTGATTGATACTGCCGGTATTCGGCGCCGAGGAAAAATAGAAAAGGGAATTGAAAAACTTTCAGTGTATCGGACGGAAAAAGCAATTAAGCGATCAGATATATGTCTCCTCGTGATAGATGCTGAGCGGGGAATCACTAATCAGGATCAGCAAGTTGCATCGTATATTCTCGAGGAGAATAAGGGGCTTATTGTGATCGTGAATAAATGGGATAGGATTAAATCCAGAGAAGATTTTCCTCATGATCTAAGGGTTTCTCGTATGCCGGCTACGAGCACGGTTATGGATCAGTTTATAGCATATTTGAGGCACAAATTTCCGTTTTTACCTTGGGCTCCTGCAGTGTTTACTAATGCAATTAATAAAAAAAATATTCCAGCCATTTTTGATAATATTGAAAAAGCAATGATAGAGCGGGAAAAACGTATTGAAACAGGTCAACTCAATAGATTTATAGAGCGCGTGGTGGAGAAGCATAAACCAACTGGTGTGAGGGCTTTTATACCAAAAATAAGTTATGTGTCTCAAGTTGCTAATAATCCTCCTCATTTTGTATTTTTTGTTAATGATCAGAAGTTTTTTCACTTTTCTTATGTGAGGTATTTGGAGAATATGATAAGAGAAAAATTTGAATTCACTGGAACTCCAATCATTGTTGAACTTCGAAATAAAACAAAAAAGGACTATCAGAAGGGTAATGGCGTGAGGAAAAGGATCATTGATCCGATTCGATATGAGTAACAACAGTAATTGTTGACAGCTTGTGCTAGTATCGCTTGCTTTAATATAAAATAATTATATTATAATATCATTTTTTATGTCGGAGTATATTGTTTGGATATCTTTGGCTATATTTGGAGTACTTGCTATGTGCAATACTCGGACGGCATTTTTTTTGCTACCACTCACGTTTATTGCAACAAACCTTCGTCTTAATATTAAGGGAATACCGGTTTCATTTACTGAAGTTGCAATTTGGATTGTTATTGCAGGTTTTGTATTGCAGATGCTGAGAAGTGGGACATTTCGAAAGAATATTGGAAAGATTTCTTTGTCATATAAGGAACCGTTGTTTTGGGTTATTTCATTTTTGCTTGTTGGAACGATCAGTTTGTTTTTTGTACCACAGCAAACTCTGTTTGAAACTGGAATAGCTTCACACCCTTTGCAGGTATTTGAATCGATGAAAATTGCTCTAGGTATTTGGAAAGGATGGCTTATCCCTTGTGTTTTATTTGTGTTTTTGGCTTCAGTGTTTGTGAAAACACAAGATGATACAAAAAAGCTATTGAAAATGTATGTCATATCTGCAGGGGTACTTGTTCTAATTGGACTTATTTGGAGATTTGTTTTGGGGCATGCAGATACTTTGGATGGTAGATTCGGCGGGATATTTGTCTCGGCAAATTATTTAGTATTTTATATTGCTCCTGCTTTCATCTTGTCTGTGCAAAGGTTGTATGAGTTATTTTTGAAGAAAAAATTTGAACTCTCGCAGGTGTTGTTATTCGTTCTGTTATTGGTTGGATTAGTTCTAGCAAGGTCATATGCAAGTTGGATTATCTTATTTTTGCTTGGTATAGGAACGATATTTATGTATGTTTCGAAGAAGAATAAAATTATTTCATTGGTTGTCCTTTTATGTTTATTTGTAGGAGCAGTAGCATTTGAAATGAATTCTGAAAAAGGGAAAACTTTTTTTGATACTGTGGAGAGGACATCAACTTCCGTGAGATTGGAGGTGTATAAAATTTCTTTGGAGTTATTGAAACGAAAACCATTAACTGGAATTGGAATGGGGCAATATGAAGCTCAATATATGGTTAATAGTACTGAAATACTGGGGAAAAATCCATATGAATGGGTCATGATACATCCGCATAATTTGTATCTTTCGATGTGGTTATCACTTGGGATTTTGGGTGCAATCTGGATAGTTGGATTGGTTAGTATGTTAGGATATAGATTATTTCAAGCTAAAAATATCGTGTTATTTTTACCATTACTGTATATTTTATTGCATGGGTTTGTGGACACTCCATTTTGGAAGATGGATGCTATGCTCGTGTTCTTCTTGCTTTTGTTTTGTCTGTTTTTCGAAACAAAGGCTCTTGCCAAGCCAACACGACTTAAGTAAAGTCACTTTGTTTTATTATTGATTAAGTCATATGTACCAAATTACAGATTTGAAAAAAGGAGTTTATGTGGAAATTGATGGAATACCAATGCAGGTTGTGGATTATCAACATACAAAAGTTGCAAGACAGGCAGGGATGATGACGACAAAACTACGAAATTTGATTACGGGCTCTATTTCAGAAAAGACATTTAAGTCTGGAGATAAAGTGAAACCTGCAGATGTAGGATATAAAAAGTCACAGTTTTTGTACCCGGTTGGGGATGCATATGAGTTCATGCGCAATGATACATATGAGCAGTTTAGTATTCCTCTTGAGGTGCTTGGAGATAGTGCAAAGTTCCTTGTTGAGGGTAGTGATTTGGATGTGCGGTTCTACGGTGAGTTGCCAATAGGTGTGATGTTACCTCCACATATGGTATATGAAGTTGAATCTACTGTTCCCGGATTGAAAGGGGATACGGCTTCAGGAGGGTCTAAACCTGCTACTCTCACTAATGGATTGGTTGTACAAGTGCCGCTTTTTATTAAGGAAGGCGAGAAGATAAGTGTGGATACATCTACAGGAGCGTACGCAGAGCGGGCGAAATAGAACTCTGAAAAACGTATACTACTGCGTAACTCACTCCTCAAATCCTTGAACTATACTATTTGTAAGGATTTTGAGAGGTGAGTTAGTGTACAAAAATATATACTATACAACATTTAAATATAAAAGTCTATTGTGTTCCGGCAGATTTCAGATACAATCAGTCATGCTTTTTTATTAATTAGGCGCTGTCTGCCGCCATGTCTTCTGCTGGTGATATTCTAGCAATAGGAATCGGTTTCTCTTGAGAAACAATCACAAAAGAATGGTTATATGAAAGGAGAAACACTATAAATCGAATTAAACGTTCAGCGAGAAAACTACGTCATAGAAAATTGTTCCAATCTGATAGAATCAGATTTCATTTTAACACATCAGAAACCTCAGTAATACGAAAGGGGCTTGCTACTATCTTAGAGACAATTCGGTCTTTATTTAAATTTGCTCACACTAAAAATCAAGTAACAGCTTTGCTAGTATTGGTGCTACTTTCTACAAGTACGGTTCTTCCGAGTTTTGCGGCATTAAATAGCGGAATTTCTGCCTTTTCTTCTCATGATATTAATACGGGGGAGGAGCGGTTTATTCCATATGAAGATCCTGAAGTCTTGGATTTACTTGCAAATGAGAATGTTGTTATTTCAGCAGATGATGGAGTACTTTCAAACCCTACGGTGACAGATCACTCAGGTTCTGTATTTACTGATAAGCAGGTAGAAAATTATACAGTTAATGAAGGGGATACTTTGGCTACTATTGCAAAAGCTCATAATATTACGGTGGATACTATTAAATTTAATAATGGGTTAGATAAAGATGCTTTGAAGGCAGGTCAAAAGCTGAATATTATGCCTCAGGATGGAATTTTGGTTCGTATGACCGAGACTGCAACTGTGGAAAGTCTGGCAAGGGAGTACGGTGTAGATATAGAGGCATTAGCTGAAGGGAATGATGTGTCTGTACGTGCTGAGTTTAAATCCGGGGAAATTGTAATGGTTCCAGGTAATGATCAAGTTGCTAAAGCTAAAACAAGAATTGAGGAAGAGAATAAGTTATTGGCAGAAGAAAGCAAAAAAACTGAAGCTCAGAAAATAAAAATGACAACGATTGTAGGTAAAAAGTCATCAACAATTGTGACTGGAAAAACAGGTAAGAAAGGTCCTGGAGTGATAGCCACAAAGAGTGGTAGTAAGATCGCATGGCCGGCATCGAATCCGGTTCTGACACAAGGATACCATTATGGTCATCCGGGAATAGATATTGCATATACCAAAGGTGATCATACTACTGCAATTGTTTCGGTACTTGCGGGAACTGTTATTAAAGCCTCAGGTGGATGGAATGGTGGATATGGAAATATGGTGTTAGTTGATCACGGTAATGGGATGGTGACGAGATATGCCCATTTACGAGAAATCTATGTAACAACTGGGCAAAAAGTATCACGAGGTCAATCTGTCGGTTGGATGGGTAAAACCGGAAATGTACGGGGACGAACAGGGTTACATCTTCATTTTGAAGTGATTATTGGAGGTAGAAAAGTAAATCCAATGTCATATTTGTAAATTTTTATAAATGTATATTTCGTTGTCGTCATTTTCATTTAATAAGGAGTTATGAAAATATTAGCCGTAGAGTCGTCTGCTGATGATCTGTCTTGGGCAGTCGTTGAAGATGGCTCTATTGTGGTAGCATGTGGAATGGCCTCTCAGACAGAGCTCCATACAAAAACAGGCGGGATAGTGCCGGAAGTAGCCTCTAGGGAACATATGAGAACAGTTATACCGGTATTAGAGGAAGTCATAAAAAAGCTTTCATTAGTTGAAATTGATGCGATTGCAGTGACATATGGTCCTGGCCTTGTAGGGTCACTTTTAGTGGGGCTTATGGCGGCCAAAACATTGGCACTAGCTTTGGGCAAACCACTTATCCCTGTTCATCATATAGAGGGGCATATTGCCGCGAATTGGCTTGAGCGTGATGCAAAGACATTACAGGGAAAGAAAATTATTTTAACTGTATCTGGAGGACATAATGATTTGTATCTTATGGAACAGTTTGGTCAATTTGAGCAAGTTGGTTGGACACTTGATGATGCGGCAGGTGAAGCATATGACAAGACTGCCAGGATGCTTGGTCTTGGATATCCGGGAGGGCCTTCAATTGATAAATTTATTTTGGAAAATAGAGATCAGTTTGGTCATTTGGCAAATCCATATATTTTGCCTAGAGCTCTCGGAGAAAAAGGGAGTTTATTATTTAGCTTTAGTGGACTCAAGAGTGAGGTGCGAAGGCAAGTAGTAAAGCTGGAACAACCATCTCCTCAAGAGAAATTTTTTCTGGCACAGGAGTTTGTTGAGGCTGTAACAGATGTCCTGGCAAGGAGATTGTTTGAAGCCGGCGAGAAATATGAAGCTGAAATTTTTATGGTGACAGGTGGAGTTTCAGCAAGTAACCGACTCAAGGAAAAAGTTTTTGAATTAGCACACCAGAAAGGGATTGATACAGAAAAGATTTTTTTTCCTGTGAAGAAATTATATTCTACTGATAATGCCGCTATGATTGGTAGTGCGGCATACTTTGTGTATCAACACTGTAATGAACGTGTGAAAGTGTCAGATCAGGATATTATTACACTTGCACCTCATCTCCAATTTGGGTTGAATTTGGCCAATACAAAAGCGTAAGGAGGCTTCCTGAAAGAAGTGTAATTACATATGAAACAAATAAAGTCAGATGTTTCATGAGAACAGGTGTTGTAATTGCAATAACAATAGTTGATATGGTAATAATTATTGCTGCAAAGAGTATGCAGAGGACATACAGCTTTTCAGGGAGTTTCGTTCTGAGTAAAAAGAGATGAAAAATTAGGCCAGAAAAAATACCTAATACAAAAAATGATATCCATTCCTTCATGAGAAGTTCTTTCATGGGTATATCCTGCATATATGTGAGGAGAAATGCATATACTGACACTGAGATGAATGATGCACCACCAGTTATAAATAGTTGTCTAATACTTGAGGCACCGTAGAAATACCTTTTTGATTTGTTTTCTCTTTCATCAAATGTATTTGTGGCACTTGTTTTTTTGTCAAAGAAATATGGATGAAATGAGAACACAATCGCTAGGGAACAAATATATACAATAATTGGTGCAGTATATAATGTATGTTCAAGAGATATTTGTGGAAAAATGAAGGAAAAGCCAATGAGAAGAAATGAACAAAATAATGCAAACATATAGTTGATTCTCGCCAGAAATCTAGCTACATGTGTCATGTTTCCAGCTATTTTTAGAACAGTGCTTTGTCTCAGGGGAGAATCTGATAGAGGTACAAAGAAAAGAAATAATGATGAATCTTGGTTCTTTGACAAAAGAAGCGCTGTATTTTTTGTTGAAGTTTCTGTTTCTGAATAATTGTGGAGAGAAATAAGCATTGGGTGCGTAATGTGCATGAGTACAGTTGATGGTCCTGATGTACCTTCAGATGTCGTGCGAGTATGATAGTCCTCATAGTTTTCTTCAATAATATTTGTTTCTTTAATACCTAAAATCTCTGCAAGAAAATGTTTATTATGAAGAAAATAACTATAAAGAATCAGATTCTTTTTCTGAGAAAGTAGTGTGTGGTAGAGGGTAAAATATTCATGTGACAATAACATAGGTGTTGCTAAATATCCCAAGAATATGATTTTAGATGTATCACCTTCATTTTCCATTAATCCGAGCCCCTGTAGGTGATAGCCCTTCATACGTAGACCTATCATAGTATCTTTCATTTTATTTTTTTCGTGGACGTAGTATCTACGTCGATTACCTGTGCCTGCAAGATCGTCCCATACATAGGTGGATTCTTCGAGGAGTTCTTCAGGTGATTTGGCTATGACTGTAATTATATTTTTTTCTTCGGAATCCTTTGTATGTTGCTCATATACAAAAAAACCTTCAAGAATATGTCCTGTTTTATCTTTACCGAAATAGGATTGTTCAGGGATATAAACTAGGGAAGGGTCTCTTGTTACAGTAAAACCGTGTTGTTTATGAAGATGTTCAAATAACATTGCATACATGGTATTTTCTGATGGTGTTGTGAGTGTGAGCATCCCAAAAAAATTGGAAAGAAGATTTTTATGAGATTTTACTAATTTGGGATTATGCAGTTCAATAGCCGATTTATTAACAAAGACAATTGCTTCTTTGGGATCGCTTTGTAAGAGGGTGTCATCAAGTGGCATTAGGATTGTATCTTGTTGTTCAAGCAAGCCATACGCCCGTCTTCGTGAATAAATTGTAAGTACGGGAAAGAGAGTAAAAAACCCTTGTATGAATGGTAAAATGAGGAAAAAAACTGAATTTTTTACCGGAAAATTTGGAATAAGTGTCAGGAGTACAACGAATATCGTAAGTATAAAATTGAGTTTACCAAGATTACTGATTTGTGTTTCTAAGAGGAGTGGTTTTTCAGGCCGAAACAAAATTTCATAAGCTAAACGATTTTTTCCTGTATAAATCACAATAGCTTTTCCAACTCCGTGTGCAACTTTTGAACCTGCAAAGAGAAGGGTTTCATGATGTCGTATATCATTATTATGAATTAGCTCATCCGGGAATTTCGCTCGCATTTCATGGCCTTGGCCAAAGAGGTTTGTTTCATTCAAGATGAGTGATGTTGATTCTATAACACGCATATCAGCTGTGATGAGATCACCTTCTTTTAATAAAACGATATCTCCTGGAACGAGTGAAACTCCAGGAATTTTTTTCGGGTTTCTTCCTCGTATAGTGAGTTGGCTTGAGTGATCAATTTTTCGGTCACTCCATATTTTTCTAAAGTGAGCTGTAATTAAAGGCATTTGCATAAAAATATGCAGAACAGTTCCTAGGATGGAAAATATTAAAAGGTATGGGATAAATTGAAATTGGTTGGTTGAGAATGCCCAAATAGGACCGATATATGAACCAATTACCCAAAGTGGGAATACTCTTCGGAAAAAACCAAGAACTACACTTTTTCCGAATGTATTTCGTTTGTACATGGATTTGGATTTTCGAAGTGCATGCTTAGACATACCGGCAGTAAAAGACGTGTGGAATTCTTTTGCCAGTTCTTCGATAGGTTGGTGGGTATAAACTAATTTTTTCTCGTTCATAATAATAAAAATTCTTATAAATGTATATTTCCTCGTCGTCATCGTCGTTCATTCCTCACTGTATAAAACATACAGTTGCGTCATTCTTTCCTCGACTCCTTGAACTATACTATTTCTAAGAATTTTTTTATAAGTGCCTAGGAATGTATAGTCATTATTGTTTCAATAATGCACTTTCTTTAAGGAAAGATCAAGATAAGGGAAGTGATTTTTACAAAATATTATTGACGGTGAAAAGAATATCACTACAGTAATAGGTGAAAAACTTATTACCTCAATATATGAAAGAACTTCGAACTGATCGGCAAGAGAGTATCTATTCCTTCATAGAAAATTACCAATGTGATAATGGATATTCACCTAAGATTACAGAAATCCAGCATGCGTTTCAGATCAAAAGTGTGAATGGTGTTATTAAGCACTTACAGGCATTAGAGAAGAAGGGATGGATTATTAGAGATAATACAGCGAGAGGAATTGCGCTAGTAGAGAAAGCGTTGGCGAAGAAAGATACGCAGATGTCACAGATCCCGATTTTCGGGATGATCCCGGCAGGAAATCCGCAGAATTTATCTGATTATATTGAGGGATATCATGCAATTGATTCATCGATGCTGAAACATCCGGAGTCATCATACGCACTTATTGTAAAAGGTGAGAGTATGATAGATAGTGGGATTTGTGAAGGGGATGTGGTCCTTGTAGAGAGGAAAGAACCAAAAGTTGGAGATATTGTTGTAGCTCTTATTGATGGGGGTAATACATTGAAGAGGTTTTTGAAAGATAGTAAGGGGGTGCCATATTTAAAAGCAGAAAATGTGAGATTCCCGGAGATTCATCCTACGGAGTCGCTTGAGATACAAGGAGTGGCGGTGTACATTATTAGAAAATTATAGTGCTTGTGAATTTATTCATATTGCATACAATATGCACGTTAGTTTCTATGCCTCTTTAAGTGACTACAGCTCGAAAAATATTGTCAAATACTCTGGTGCAGGTAGCTGGTAAAGCTGGCATTGCGGTGATGAGCTTGGTGACGTCTAAGCTCTTGGCGACGTATTTGATGGTGCATGAACGAGGACAGTATGATTTTATATATGGGATTTTGGCTGTGGTTGGAATAGTAGCTGATATGGGACTTTATACTATTGCAATACGAGAAATATCTAAGGACGAAAATCAGATGGAAAAGATAATCGGGAATATCCTTTCTATCAGAAATGTTTTAGTTATTTTAACAATAGGTGGAACATTTACATATTTAGGGATTTCAAATTGGATTACTGGTCAAGTGCCAAATCTGAATTTTTATTTAGCGCTTCTTTTGGCATCTACGTCGATGATGATTACCTTACTCAATGGTACGGTAACGAGTGTGCTTCAGGTGAAATATGAAATGAAACATGCTACTTTAGCGCAAATTATAGGTAAGTTCGTGATTATTGTGATAATGGCTATTTCTATGTATGTTTTGTTTACTAAAGCTTCTCCTGGATTCACATCTGAGACGTCGTTTTGGGGATTTCAGATGTTGTTCTTTTCTGGAATTGTTGGGAATTTCGTTATGTATATGTATACGAGGTACAATGTCAGGAAGTATACTAAACTCAAATATAGGTTTGATTTTGATATGTGGAAGAGACTGATTAGGGAGTCATTTCCTTATGGTTTTGCTTTAATGATCGGGACAATATATTTTAAGATTGATCTTATACTCCTGAGAGTATTGTATGCAGATCCTAGGTTTGCAGAGACGCAGATAGGGTATTACGCTGCACCAATTAAAGTGCTAGAGGCGTTTACTCAGTTACCGTTTTTCTTTTTGAATGCGGTGCTGCCGCTACTCTCAATATATATTAAAGAAAATGATGAAAAATTGCCAAAATTGATACAGTATTCTTTTGATTTTCTGTATATTATGGCGGCGCCGATGGTGGCGGGAGGTGTGGCGTTAGGTTATCAGATAATTAATGCTACGAACTCTGAGGCATATTTGAGTCGGTTGTCGGATGGGTTTGTAGGGTCTGATATACTTTTACAGATACTGATCTTCACATTATTGTTCTCGTTTTTGAATTTGTTGTTTAATTTTATTCTGATGGCAGTGGGGAAGCAGAAACTTTTGATTTATATTAATTTGATTAGTTTAGCATTTAATGTAGTCGCGAATGTGATTTTTATTCCGAAATTTGGGCTGGTTGCGGCGAGTATCATTACGGTTTTGACGGAGCTGGTGGTGCTCATTTGTACATTTGTGTGCGCGAAGAAGTATGTGGTATTTAATATTAACTTTATGAGAGCCGCGAAAATTTCAGTGATTTCACTGTTGTTGGGGCTGATGTTATGGGTGTTGAAGGATTCTGTGACGAAGGTATTGGGAAATGATTTTGGAATGCTGGGGCTGACGGTGTTCGCGGCGGCAGCGTATACGGGGATGATATTTTTGTTTCGGGTTGTGGATAAGGATATGGTGCGGTTGATAAAGAAAAATGCATAAAACCGCTCTCAAACATAGCATATTGCGTCTTGGCAGTTATTTCCAAAATGGAACTAACTGAATTTTCTTCCAATTCTCCAGATTTGAAATGAAAAAAAACTCCCGATCGTGAGAAGGGGAGTCTTTTGAGATTCTTTAGAACTATTATTTCTATTGAAATTGGCTAGCTACGTTTCCACCACTTAATGCGCTGATGATAAATCCTACGATTGCCCATGAAAGTACAATAAGTGCAAATCCTGCGGCTGCCATCATAAGAGTTTTCTTTGCTTTCTTAAGTGCTTCTTCATTACCTTGACTCATAATGAGTTGAACTCCGGCGAAGATAATAATAAGTACAGCAACTATTCCAAGTAGCATGAGGAGGTTCTGCAGTAGACCCATAACAATTTGACCTAGATTTTGATTACTGTTTACTGCTCCAAGTTTAGTTGGTGCTTTATCTAGACCAAAAGCACTCTTTGTCGCAGACTCGTCACCTGGTGCTGCCATAACACTAACCACTGTTCCAAGACTTGTTCCGTAGAGGACCATTCCTTTTGTAAGGACGTTTTTAAACATTGTTTTCATTGAGGTAAATATAAGATCTAAAGAATATGTTCAGAGTATTGTATCAAATTAATCCGGATTTTGCAACAATTCCTGCTTCTGGAGGATTCGAACGTTAAATTTTTTCTTTTCAAATAGTCTTTTATACAGTTTTCGTTTCAGTTCCATCTGTTTTCCATAGAGTATGTGCGCCTCTAATGAAGAGGAAACTCGGAGAGTAATTGTGTCTTGGACCGATGTGATATCCGGCATAGAGAATGTCTCCGGTAATATCTCTGTCAGTATTTCCTTTGTAATATGCGCTACATATGCTCCTTCAGACATACTTCGGAGATGCAGTGCATCCAGTCTTTTACTCGCCAACTCCTGTAAACTATCTATGTGAAACATCGTTTTAGAGTACGGAAAGATATAAATCTAATGTTTCCTTGGCCATTTTTTCCCAAGAAAAGTCTTTGAGTCGTTCTTTTCCGTTCTTTTTTAATTTTTCTTGTAACACAGGGGAACTATATACCGAATATATTTTTCGAGCCATATCCTCGTGGTTGTATGGATCAAAAAATATTGCATTATTTTCTCCGCATACTTCGGGAAGGCAGGAGGTATTTGAGGAAACGACCGGAAGGTCAACGGAAAAAGCCTCAAGGGCGGGAAGGCCGAAACCTTCGTAAAATGACGGAAAGACATAAATTTTGGCTAGGTTAAAGAGAGCAACGAGGTCTTGTTCTGGAACGAGGCCAACGAGTTTAACGTCATTTTCCAGGTGGAGGTTTTTTATGGTGTCGGGAATCTCGTGGTAAAGAGGATCTTGTTTACCTGTGATAACAAGATCTGCATCCATCTTGTATTGGTCTTTGAGGATTTTGAACGCATGAATGAGGCCCTCGACATTTTTGTGGCTACGCCAAACACCCGCATATAGAAGGAATGGTTTCGTGAGGTAGTATTTGGTTTTAGTCTTGCTCAGAATTGTTTGATCAGTAATTTTATAAAAAGTATCTGAAGCCCCCTCATATATAAGTTCTATTTTCTTTTCCGGAATCTTGAGGAGTTTCATGAGATCTTTTTTTGTATTTTCTGAGATAGCTATAATTTTTACTGCTTTTTTTGTCACTGCCCAGATGCTGAGGTTATATGCCAGTCTATAGAGAAATGAATTCATCTTTTTTCCCGGGAAATATGAAAGTGTGAGGTCGTGAATGGTGACAATCTGTTTTCCAAAGTAAAAAAGCGGGCTGTTGAAATGAGTGAAGTGCATAAGATTAAGCCTTGCTTTCCAAAGCATCCAAAGAAATTTGGTTTGTTCTTTGAGTGAGTAATGACCTGCATTCACTTTGATTTTTTCTACATTGGGCCTTTTTATATCAAAACTCTCGAATTCCGGAGAGTTGAGAAAAATGACGTAGGTATTTTTCGGATCATTTTTTGTGATATGTTCAATAAGCTCGTAGTTATATCTGCCGATCCCGGTGAATTTGGCGCTGTACATGCGGGCGTCGATGCCGATTCGTTTCATTTGTGTGTAAATTTAGAAGATATATTTATTTAATAGGAAAAATATGGTTATTCAAGGGAACCTGAACTTGTATTTTAGTCGGTGTTACTATATACTTTATTAG
>CAYGEY010000015.1:0-537 GCA_964349065.1 uncultured Candidatus Peribacteria bacterium
AAGCGTGGGTAGCAAACGGGATTAGATACCCCGGTAGTCCACGCCGTAAACGATGAGTACTAGGTGTTAGGGGTAAATTCCCCTAGTGCCGTAGCTAACGCGTTAAGTACTCCGCCTGAGGACTACGGTCGCAAGACTAAAACTCAAAGGAATAGACGGGGACCCACACAAGCGGTGGAGCATGTTGTTTAATTCGATACAACACGAGGAACCTTACCTAGACTTGACATCTCGAGAATCCTTAAGAAATTAGGGAGTGCCGCAAGGAACTCGATGACAGGCGCTGCATGGTTGTCGTCAGCTCGTGCTTTGAAGTGTTCGGTTAAGTCCGTAAACGAGCGCAACCCATGTTCTGTGTTAAATCTATCACAGAAGACTGCCTTGGTTAACAAGGAGGAAGGTGTGGATGACGTCAAATCAGCATGGCCCTTATGTCTAGGGCTACTAACATACTACAATGGGGTGTACAATGTGAAGCCAAGGAGTAATCCGGAGCCAATCACATCAAAGCATCTCCCAGTTCGGATTGAGGGCTGA
>CAYGEY010000015.1:547-20339 GCA_964349065.1 uncultured Candidatus Peribacteria bacterium
CGCAAATCAGATATGTTGCGGTGAATATGTTCCTGGGTTTTGTACTCACCGCCCGTCAAGTCATGGAAGGTATGGGCGCCCGATAACTCCTGGATAATACAGGGGGCTAAGGTGAAAATACTGACTGGGACTAAGTCGTAACAAGGTATCCGTACGAGAACGTGCGGATGGATCACCTCCTTTCAAAATCTTTGTACACATTTCCCCCACATTTAGTTTAGGGGATGAAAATAGCTGCGCGGAACTTTCTCTACTACACTCTGGTATCAAATTGATGTGATCATCAAAAAAGGTACGATTCATATGCGAAAAAAGCCACTAATATAAATTTAGTGGCTTTTTTCTTGCTTATTTTTGTTCCTTTGGTACATTTTACGCGTTACGTTTTTGTTTGGGTGTGTAGCTCAGTTGGTTAGAGCGCGACACTGATAATGTCGAGGTCCATGGTTCAACTCCATGCACACCCACCATTCGACTCGCTGTGCTCGCTCATGGTGTACCACCGTTTTTCTTTATGCCTGTACATGGATTTATAAAGTTGTAATTTTAGCGAGGCGAATGTCCCGAGCGCCGAGCCACGAGTTTACGAGTGGTCGAGGTGTCGAGGGGCTGCATAAATTATTACAAAAGTATATGCAAATGGAGTACTATGTTTACTTAGCAAGGTGTAGCGACAATTCACTTTACACAGGTTCTTGTAAAGATACCAAGGCTCGAGAATTAAAACACAATCAGGGTGATGGTGCACAATATACTAAAATGAGACGTCCGGTAAAAATAATTTATTTTGAAAAATTCAGTACTTTAGTTGAGGCAAGAAGGAGAGAAATTCAAATTAAGAAGTGGTCAAGAATCAAAAAGGAAAATTTAGTGAAACATGGACATCCAACAAAGTTTTGAAGTAGTACTTTTTTCCAATTTGTAATTAGAGAGTTTTGAAAGTGGCTCCCCTGTTACGAATTCGTAACACAATCGAAAATTATTGCTTGAAAAGGTAAATACAAGGTTTACAGTTCTTTAAATATTTCTTAAGCAAATCACTATGAAAACCAGAATTGATAGTTACGTAGAGGTTAATGGCGTTAAGTATCTTTATTCAACTGAGAAAGTAGATGATGAGGTGACTTTTTTTGAATGTAGGGTTGCAAGAATATCACAAGAATTTGCCACTGAAGATATTTCAGCATTTTTGATTGATTTGCCTGATATTATTTTGGAGTCAATTGAATATGAAAAAGGGCGAAATCAATTTTTTGATATAGAAAGTGGTAGCTACCAAAATATAAATACATAAAATAGTTGCTACCAAAATTTTTACTAAGTATACTTAATACCGTATCAATTTGTATCGGAGATATAAACAAATAGTTATTAGGTATTGTATCACCCAAACGTAAACGCATACGCCTCCAGCCCCTTCCCTGTAAGCTCAATCTCAATAGTGTGAAAACTATTGGCATCATATTCCTTCAAAAGTTTATACAGTTTTGGCTCAGAAATCTGCACCACATCCCCCACACGCTTTCCATCCACTTTCACTGTCGCTATTCCTTTTCCACCTAATACAAGATTTACTGAAGGTGCTTTAAATCGCATCACAATTTTACCACTCTCTCCATCAAGCACGATTTTCTCATCACCTACATTCCACTTTCCCTCTAAATAGAGATTGTTTTCACGAAATGTTGAAGGTAAAGAAAAATCTTTCATTCCTGGTCCATAATTCTCATTACCATTACTATCTGCTCGACTATATCCTAAGTATGTCTCGCCTGTGCCAATGCTTGCAAAATCAACATCCATACCTGCACTAAATGTCTTAGGCATTTCCACGCTAGGATTGATCTCACCCAACAGCGCTTGAATGGCTTTCTCCGTCACATCATACTCCCCCTCCCCGAAATGTGTGTAACGGACATTCCCGTTCATATCAATCAAATACTTAGCCGGCCAGTAATGATTCTCGAAGTTATTCCAAGTAGCATACTCGTTGTCCATCGCGATCGGATATAAAAGCCCAAAGTCAGAAATAGATTTTTGCACATTCTCCGGAAGTTTTTCAAATGCAAATTCTGGGGTATGTACCCCTATAATAACAAGTCCCTTATCTGCATATTTCTTATGAAGATCTTTTACATAGGGTAGAGTTCGGATGCAGTTGATACAGCTAAACGTCCAGAAATCAACAAGAACTACCTTTCCTTTAAGATCAGAAATGGTCAGTGATTTGGAGTTAAACCATGAAGACAAACCAGTTAGTTCAGGAGCAGGATAGTTGAGGGTGAATGGAAAAGTTGAAGTAAATGTGGTTCCACTTCCACTCTGCATTTTTGGGACATCCATATTGTTTATCAGATTCATTTCAACTCCGGCATTGAAGTTAAAACCATGTTCTATCAAATATAATTCCACTTGCTTTTCATACCCTGTTACAATCACAAGCCCGACTACAACTAATATTCCACCGAGAATTTTTTTGAAAAGTCCATTCGGATTGGAGAGCCACCTGAGCTTTTGGACAACGACTCTTCCAAGAAAAACAACAAACAAAAGCGGAATGGCGAGACCCACAACATACACAAATAAATTCAGAATTCCAATAGATAAATTTTGTGGCAAAACTGTTGCCAGAAGTAATGCGTAGGTTGGAGAGCAACTGGAAAATACCGGTCCCAAAGCAGCACCGAGGAGTATGTCCCCCATGATTCCCTTTTGACCCTCCGCCTTGACCATGAGCTTGTCAGAGCTATCTAAATGCAAAAAGAAAGCGACCTTTTGCCACGTATTTGGAAAAAGATAGGTGAGCCCGAAGAAAAGAATGAGTCCCCCGGAAACGCTTGTCCAGATTTCAAATGGGATGTGAATAAATACAGATGAGACTTTTAATACGAGAGTGAAGAGAAAAATCGAGAGACAGAGCGAGATGATAATAGTGAGTGGCTTTCTAAACGATTTTCCAACAAGCCCCCCACCAAGGATGACTGGAAGGATTGGTAGGACGCACGGCGCAAGAACAGTGAGGATCCCTGCGAGGAATGAGACGAGGAGGAAGTTCATGTAAGGGAATAAATGTGATATTGTGAGGAGTGTACTCCTTTCAGAAAATTTGAATATATTTACAAGCTCAATATACATGATATAGATATATGGAAATCTTATGAAGTAATAAAATATATGCGAAAAGATGTACAACACAGCAGAAATCAACTGAATGCTTTGTTAGCGCAAAAAGCTCAAGAACAACAAATACAAGGTACATCAATGGGTGAGTCCTTAGAGGATTTTGTACAGCGGGTGAAGGTTCTTATTGATAGTAAAAAACCACAAACACAGGCAATAGAACAGCCCGCAATATCAATACCTCAAGAATTTACAAGTAACATCATTATCCCAACAAGGAAGTTTAATCATCGAATATTGCAGTTACAGGAGCAAGGAATAGTTATTTATCATTCAACTGAAGATATTAAGCGTACCTTTGCAGAAAAATCCAGAAATCAAATGGTATTGAATGAGACTGACATGGAGCGCATGAAATATCTTAATCCAGAGGAAATTTCTGAGGAAATGGAACAAGAACTTGTGTTGCTTCGAAATAATACCGAGGGACAATTGCCCTCTATTTTGATGCCATTGCCAAAAGTGGTGAATGTCAATGGTCCCAAAATAATTGATTTTTCAATGCAGAATCTAGCAAATAACTGGGAAACTCTCTTTGTACAGAATAATCCAGAATTGTGGGGGTTACAAATAAATGCCCCAGAGGTAATACTTAAAGCAACATGTAGTCATACATTAAAAGCATACTCCGCAGGAAATATCATTGATACGAAAAATAGAAAGTTTAAACATAAGAACGATACTGATGAAAATAGATTGTATAATGCCAGACTAGCCTTACATCATGAAGATGAAAATAAAAGGAAAGATCAGTGTACTATTGTTGAGGAACGAATCGGTAAAAACTGTAAAAGTTTGCCTGATAGATTTCTAGCTGAAGTAATTCATCACCTCATTACCGGTGAACGTTTGGTGAAATATCCTGATTGGATGAGGGTTCGCAATCTGACAAATGATGGAGATTTTCTTGAAATGGGAAGTCTTGGTTTTAGGCTACGGCTTGATAATTTCAGCGGAGGTGTGAGTAATAACAATTTTGGGATGGGGGCGACGAAGAGATTTCCGAAGTTGTAGGGGGAAACACACTTGCCCTTCCCTCACTCCCTGCTAAAATACCCATGTTACATTTAACTCTCTTACATGAGTATTTTCACAAACGACATTGCCACAACTGATCCCGAGATTGCAGGGCTCCTTCAAAAGGAACTCGAGCGTGTTACAACAACATTGCAACTCATCCCCTCGGAGAATTTTGCGAGTCGTGCGGTGCAAAATGCCACCGGCTCCATCGCTGCGAATAAATATGCGGAAGGATACCCGAATGCGCGGTACTACGAAGGAAATGAATTTATCGATCAAATAGAAATATTGGCCCAAGAACGAGTAAAAAAACTCTTCAATGCAGAGTACGCGAATGTCCAACCCCTCTCCGGAGGTCCGGCCAACATGTGTGTTTTCGCTGCTATCCTCAAAGATGGAGACAAAGTCCTCTCCATGGATCTCGCTCAGGGTGGCCACTTAACCCACGGAGCTAAAGTAAATTTCTCCGGACGAAAATATGATTTCCACCACTACCCCGTTGACCCCGAGACACACCGAATCAACTACGAAGTCGTCCGAGCAAAAGCGAAAGAAGTCATGCCCAAACTCATCATCGCAGGAGCAAGTTGCTACCCAAGGGAAATAAATTTTGATATTTTCCGAGAAATCGCTGATGAAGTCGGGGCGATTTTCATGGCGGATGTTTCTCATATTGCAGGTCTCATTGCCGCCGGCGTGCATCCAAAAGTGTTTCCATATGCAGATATCGTCACAACCACAACACACAAAACCCTCCGCGGTCCTCGCGGTGCAGTCATCATGGCTCGTAAAGAATTTGGTCCAAAAATAGACAAAGCTGTTTTTCCTAATATTCAAGCCGGTCCGCACATGAATGCAATTTGCGCAAAGGCGGTTGCTTTTCACGAAGCCCTTTCCCCTGCATTTGTGGATTATTCCAAACAAGTGGTGGAGAATGCAGTGACCCTTGCGGAGGCCCTCATGGGATTTGGTTGGAAACTCACTACAGACGGAACAGACAATCATCTTATGTTGATTGATCTCAGTAAAAACAACTTTGACGGAGCAGTTGCCTCCAGGGCACTTGCAGATGCAGGAATTGTAACCAATAAAAATATGGTTCCGTATGATAAGCGAACACCTCAGTCACCATCGGGCGTGCGTCTTGGTTCTCCGGCGATGACCTCAAGGGGGTTTGTTACAAAAGATATGACTCAAGTGGCAAACTGGATCAACAATATACTTACAAATATATCTGACCAGAAAACGATTAGTACTGTCCGCTCAGAGATCGCTGAATATGTGAAGGACCTCCCAATCTATCCTTCATATTGTTAACATGGATTTTCTCCTGCCCTGGATTCAGTTTCTCCTCCTCACCTTTTTTGTTTCCGGAAGTGCTTTTTTTATTTCTCTCAAAATATTAAAATTTTCCGTAACTTCTTGGATCAAATTTTTATTGGTTTTTACAACAATTTTCTACTCACTCATCATTGTTTCCGAAACGCTACTTGGTATGCTCGGAATACTTTTCTTTCATGTCCTCTTCGTCTTTCATCTCGCCCTTTTCGCCATTCTCACGTTTTACTTTGGGAAAAAGGTTTGGACGTCATGGAAAGATATAGCAGATACAGATTCGTATATTCGCATCGATTGGTTAGCTATTTCGGCTATATTCGCACCAATTGTTCTTGTAGCCTTTACACGATTTTTTAATGCGACGCTTCAGATACCTGTTGAGTACGACAACCTTGCTTACCACCTTCCATTTATGGCGGAATGGTTCCAGACTGGCTCTCTTTGGCATATTTATTACAGTGCATACGCAGGCCCTCTTGGGTACTACCCGAGCAACTTTGGTTTGATTGATCTTTTTGCAGTTCTCCCTTTTGGCAATGATCTGTTTGTAAACCTTACCAATCTCCCGGTTTTTCTAGTTTTCCCATTTGCCTTCTATGGCCTCCTACGCAATTTCCTGGTCACACACAAACCGGCGATTGTGATGACCGCCCTCTTTTTTGTAATGCCAGTGACACTGAGACAACTCGGAACGCCGCTTGTAGACTTATTTTTCTGCCTTACCTTCATTCTCTCCGGCTACTTCCTGTTAGAATATCGTAAAACAAAAAACATCGAAGACATTATTTTGATGGGTCTCTCCCTCGGGCTTTTCATGGGTACAAAATATCTTGGTATTGTCTATGGTATGCCACTCATCGGCATAGCGGCACTCTATATTATGGTTCGTTCTCTCTCTTTTAAAAAGCAAAAAGTACAAGAAATAGTTATTTCATTTTTCTCACAGATTTGGAGTAATATCAAAAAATACAGTCTCCATTTCCTTGTGTTTCTTGCGGCAATAGCAATGACCGGCTCATTCTGGTATATCCGTAATTTTGTAAATAGTGGCAACCCGATTTTCCCGACAGAGGTAAAAGCATTCGGTATGACTATTTTACCTGGCTATAATGGGATTACCGACAACCTGGTCGCAACCTCACTTGCACAAAATATCCCGTCTGAGCGATCTTTTCAGTATTTTTATGAAGGTCTGTTTCAGATGGTGGGAAGCCCGCTTTTTCTCATGATCATCGGTCTCATTGGACTTGTATTCACCGTTGTTATTTTGCTTGGCATTGCTCTCTCGACGCATAAAAAAGAAGAAAGGACAGATACGCTTGCTCAGGTCTACCTCTACATTATTTTACTTGTTTGTATCGCGATCTACGCCATCGGGTATTGGATTTCGCCATATTCTTTCAAGGATCTGATTCCAAATGTTCGCTATGCTTTTATGGCTATTCTCTTGGGTCTTTTAGCTCTGGGGATTACGGTAACCCGTTTTAAACTCCTCCAACCTTTGTTTTATGTTTCGAGTTTCATAGGGATTGCATACAACTTCGTGTATTTGGTACTCTTTCCTTCCCAATCTATTTTGACCAATGAAAAAGTCGTTTTGGACTTCCCTCAGATGAATGAATACCTCCATTTTGCCTTCCTTTTCGCCATTATTATTTACGGGGTCTTGCTGATCTTTTATCTCATCAGATACATTCATGAATCCAAATGGATGCCGGTGATAGCGGGGACGCTTGTTGTCTCTATAAGCTTTCTTGGCTATTTTTATTTTAATGAAACCCGGGCATATCGCGAATTACTGCGTGAAGATCTGTACACCACATGGTACAGTAAAAATGCTGAATGGATTGGAGTGTTAAAAGCTGCCGAGTGGCTTAATAAGAATGATCATGCCGCAAATGTGGCGTATACTGGCTTTAATATGCATTACCCACTCTTTGGCCGCAATCTTGAGCGGCATGTGGAGTATGTGAATATCAATGCGTGCTTACCTTGCAGATATATCGATTATCGAAATGAGAAAGATTCGATTCGAACTAATCCTGATTATAATGCCTGGCGCAAAAATTTGAAATTACTTCAGATGAAGTATATTTTGGTGGAGGCGATTTTGGATCCTGCAAAGAAGAATTATGAATATGATTGGATCAAGAAAAACGCGAAGTCGTTTCAGAAAATGACAGGAGATACTTTTAAGTTCAATAATGGGGTGAATGTGGAGATAACGCTGTATAAGATATTAGATTAGTTTCTCTACCTCCAACAAAAATTCCTTCCACTTCCCTCCCCATCGATAACAAAGTTTGTTCTTCCCTCCGACTACCCGGTGACACGGCACAAATAATGCATGGTTGTTTTTTGCCATGGCTGTCCCAACTGCTCGTGCATAATTGGGAGCAACTATTTCTCCATAACTTCTAGTTTCACCACTCGGAATATTGCGCACTAATGAATACACATCTTTTTGAAAGTTGCTCAACTTTCCAAGTAGTTTCACATCCGGCAATTCCTTTCCCTCCTCAAAATATTCCCTCAAGATACCCAAAATACCTTTCCCAAAATCATTACTAGCCATAAGCCCAAACGACGCCTCATCCTCAAAAAAACTCTCTACCACTCCATCATCATTATAGATAAATGAAAAATATCCCGGTCCCGCTTTGATGCTTGTGCTGTACATAAATGAAAGTATACTACTTAAGAAATCTCATTATAAAATATGGCACGGAAGCAATATCAAAAGCAATACATAATTTTTTTCACAACAATTCTTTGTCTTTTCTTCGCATATACTTATGTGCCTATGGTCTTTTCGCATTCTCCGAAAACTTCCACAAAAATCTATGACAAAAATGGAACCCTTCTTTTAGAAATCATTCCGCAAAACGGAATAAAAGATGAAATTAGCGCAGAGAAACTTCCGAAATATCTCATTGACCTCCTCCTGATTTCCGAAGATAAAAACTTTTATCAACATCCCGGCGTAGATTTTGGAGCAATTGCACGTGCGGCAACAAGTGGCTCAGGTGGTGCAAGCACGCTCACCATGCAACTCATGAAGATGAAATATTATGCAGATGAAAATAGGACGGTTCTTCAAAAAGTGAGAGAGTCACTCTCCTCACTAACATATTCCCTCTTCTCTTCAAAGGATGAAATTCTAAAAGAATACCTGGAGCGAGCATATTTCGGGAACGAATACTATGGTATCGGAAATGCCTCAAAGGGATATTTCGGCAAACCGCCTGAAAATCTCTCACTCAAAGAATCTGCATACTTGGTTGCCCTCATTCCCAATCCAAGAGCTTCCAGATTGTACGAATCAAACGGATCACTTTCCACAAGGGCCGATCTTCTCCTTCAAAAAGCTATTGATGAAGGAAAAATCACAAAAGAAATGGCAGAGAAAGAAACAAATTACACACCATTTCCTCAAGAGAAAAAAACAAAAAAACTAGCTCCCCACTTCGTGGATTATGTTTTATCCCAAGTAAAAAAAACATATCCGGATGTGGAAAATGGAGGATATGAAATCAAAACAACGCTCGATCTCCCCTCCAATGAAACTGCAGAAAAACTTATTAGCAAACACGTCAGTTATCTCAGCTCTAAACATGTCACCAACGGTGCTCTTGTCATGATTGACCCGAACACAGGGGCTGTACAGGCGATGGTTGGTAGTAAAAACTATTTTGCTGATGATATTCCCGGAATGTTCAACGTCACAACTGCGCAAAGACAGCCTGGTTCCAGCCTCAAGCCATTTACATACTTGACGGCGTTTCTCCAAGGCAACGCTCCAGCCACAGTTATTTATGACATTCCCTCCTCGTTTAAAACCGCAACCGGCGAAACATACAATCCAAAAAACTACGATCTCAAATCTCATGGTCCGGTTTCGATGCGAACTGCCCTCGCAAGTAGTCTCAATATTCCCGCTGTGAAAGTTTTGGATATGGTTGGTTTCGATGCTTTTTATAAAACACTCAAGGCATTTGGAATGTCATTTGAAAATACTCCCGAATATTATGGCTTAGGAATTACTCTCGGAGGCGGTGAAGTAACTCTTTTAGATCTTGCACACGGATACAGCGAGCTTGCCAACGGTGGAATGAAAACTGACAGTTATGTAATAAATACAATATCAAAAGATGGAAAAATCATATACGGACACAACTTCATAAAATCTATTCCGGTGATGGATGAAAAATATATCAAAGAAGCGACAAGTATGGTTACAGATATTCTCAAGGATCCATCAGCACGAAGTCTTTCTTTTGGTCTCGCGAGTAGTCTTAACATTTCCCCTGAGGTGGCGGTTAAAACCGGTACAACCAAGGACTTCCGTGACAATTGGGCATTTGGATATACCAAGGATATTGCAGTGGGTGTGTGGGTTGGTAACAATGACAACACGCCGATGGAAGGGGTCTCCGGTATTTCAGGCGCGATCCCGATCCTGCATGATTTTTTGAAATCTAAACAAAAACTTATTTACGAGAAAGGGTTGCCCCTTGCCGATACCCTTGTCTTCAAAAATGTCTGCATGATTTCCGGAAAACTTGCTACAGAGGATTGTCCGGGGAAGAGAAATGAAATATTTATTTCAGGATTTGAACCAACTGGATATGACACTTGGTATGTGAGCGCCTTGATGAATAAAAAAACGAATAAACTTGAACTAGAGGGACATTGTGAGGGAGAATCATACACAAAAGTGTTTAATAACCCACCAAGTGAGCTTTTATCATGGGCTCGGGATATACGAATGGAAATTCTCCCACATGAGTACTGTGATGGTATTTGGACGAGTACGGACAGTGCATTTATTTCTTCCCCCTCAGACAAAACAATGTACCTTTTAAAGCCTGATGTACCTCGTGAATCTCAAAAGATCCCACTAATTGTTGAGGGCAACGGAACACTTCAAACAAATGTCTATGTCGATGATAAAGAATTTGATCATATTATACAACTTCCATACACAACTCTTCTTGACCTTCCGCCCGGTAAGCATACTGTTACAGTGCGAGAACAAACTGTTTCGTTTGAAATTCTACAAAAATAATTTTATTTAAATATTTCTACGCCTATGAAGCCTTCTTTCTTTCAAAAGTCTGTAGCTGCCATTGGTTTTTTATCAATTGTTGCAGGTCAGGTGCTGACTAGTGTTTCAGGTGCCCTGCCGACGTTACCTGATTTATCTGCATTGTTAAATGGTGGATGTGTATTTACAGATGTCTGTGATGCGAAGGATCCGTATTATGCACCGATTAAGTATTTGAAAGAGAAGAACTTGATTAAGGGAAATCCTGATGGGTCGTATGGTTCAGAGAGAACAGTAAATCGTGCAGAGATCATAACAATTGCATATCGTGGCTTTGATAAAGCTGTGACATACTCTAGCTCAAACACATTCAAAGATATACCCGCAGGAGAATGGTATGCTCCATATATCTCGACTGCCAAGAAAGAAGGATTTATCAATGGGAACCCAGACGGAACGTACAAGCCGGGTAATCCTGTGAATATGGCAGAGAGTTCAAAGATTTTTTTGAATTTTTATAAGGTAAAAACGCCAAATTTAGATGGTCTAAATGGCAACTATACCTATGATCAGGATGATAATAGTTATAGCAATGATTGGTTTTCAAAGTATGTTAGGCCAGTTGAAGATTTCAGTTTGTTAGTACATTCCGGGTCATTTAATTATATTAAGCCTGAGAGTGCAATGCTTCGAAAAGATATAGCGCTTATGCTCTATAATCTTCTTATGGCAAAGGAAGATATGAAAAAAGATCTGACAGTTCTTTCGAGTTGGAGTGAAGATAATTCAAATGTCTCTGAAGGATCCCCACTACTTTTCTTTTTTAACAAACCGGTTGATTTGGTAAAAGCAAAATCTTTTATCAAGGTCTCTATAGACGGAGTACAAACTACAAATTTTGATATTTCTGAAACAAGATGGCCACAAAATTATGATAAGCAAAAGGCAGGACTTGAGGATTATAAGTACAAATTACACGAACTAAAAGTAGACTCCCCACTTTTTGTGAAAGGAAGATTAGTTAAGATTGAATTTCTATTGGGACTTCTTGATATCTACGGAACAACTCTTCTTCAGAACAAAACATTCTCTTACAAATATGTTGAACAGGGTGGGTATATTGACTTAGGTAGCCATAGCTACTTTCTCATGAGCGAATCTAAAAATATTCTATTAGGTCAGAAAGGTAACTCTAGGATAACGGCATATTTATGTTCAGTTCCGGTCGACACATATTTAAAACAACTTGAGTATAATTCAGCATCTGATTTAAGTAGTCGCTCAGTGTCGAGAGAATACTTTGATGTGTTTGGAAGAAATGTTAAAAGCCAAATTGATAGCAGATGTAATTCTGTGAAAGAGGCGACCCTTGATACAAATGTTGTAAAAGAGACAGCTAGTAATATTGATCTTGAACAGATATTTAACACGAAATTGACAGGAGGTATCTATTACATCTATTTCTCCTCTCCGGAAATTACAGCTAAAACTCCTGATCCCTCGGCTGCTAAAAATCACAAATTTATCTATGTTACAGATACAAGTATCACATTGAAGTCAGATGGAAATGGCTATAACACAAAGAATGCTTTAGTTTGGGCAACAGATGTAACTACATCGGAACCGCGTGCAAATCTGAAAGTGGAATTTTTTAACAATGGAGGAGCAAAAGATAGTAATACTAATCAATATAGTATTATAAATCGCGGATCTGTTGTTACGAGCAGTAATGGAACAGCAATGTTTACTCCGAATGACGTACCAGTAGGTAGTAACGCTTATTGGGGAGATACTTTCGCTATAGCACGAGGTGACGGCCATTTTGGAATTGTTTCTACTACTTGGAACAACGGAATAGAAAGTTACGAATTCAATTTGCCTTGGCAGTATGAAGCGTATGATAAACAATTAGACAACTATACCCTTCATGTCTACACAGATAGGAAAATATACAGACCCGGACATGAGGTGAATGTTAAGGGATTTATTAGAGAAAATAAATCAAATGGACTTGCACTTCCAGGACTAAAACAGGTCGAGGTAGTTATCAAGAATCCGGAATATAAAGATACATATTCATTCAGGGCGGATGTTTCCTCTCATGGTACGTTTGATGGATCGTATTTGTTACCGGATACTGCATATTTTGGCAATTACACCATCGAAATAAAGAATCCTAAACCGGGAGAAGGACAATACAATCTTTCCGCTTCAACGTTTCAGGTAGAAGCTTATCGAAAGCCGGAATTCCGCGTGGCAATCTCAGGAATAAAAGAAGACTACATGTCGGGTGAGAGCCTAGATGCATCTGCTAGTGCCGAATATTATTTTGGGGCAAAAGTGACAGATGGATCGTATGACTGGATTCTGAGTAGAGATACTCTCTATTGGCAACCGGTCAAAGACTATTGGTATAGTTTCTCAGACGGTAGTTTCTGCGGGTATTCTTGTAATGGATCTTCAGAAAATACAAGCTATGGAAATGGAAGTATTACCAATGGTGTTATTCCAATTAAGGAAAAATTGGATCTCTCAGACACTCCACATGGTGGAATGTATACACTAACTATCAATGCATACGACCAAAATAACAGAATGGTGACGGAGCGTACCACATTTAGAGTACACAAAGCTGATCAATATGCAGGAATACGAGCGCTGAACTATATGCAAAAAGAAGGAGTATCTCCTGAATTTGAAATAGTTACTGTAAACAAAGATGGAAGTATACTAGCGAATAAATCAGTTGAGGTGGATCTTTATAGTGAAGAATGGACCAGCGTTTCTAAGTTAGACATGTCCGGATCCAACATTACTGAGAATCAAAATGTTGAGAAAAAATTGGAAACAAAAACGGTTGTATCTGACGCAAAAGGTATTGCAAAGGTATCGTTCACTAGTCAAAAACCAGGGTCATATTACGCCCTTGTACACATCAAAGATAATGCAGGAAGAGAAAATAAGGCAAGGGAGTACACTTATGTATACTCTGCAAACACATCTGATTTTTATATATCATGGCCGATGGATGATGCTCTCAAGACATCACTTCTGATTGATAAGCCGACATATGCAATTGGGGATAATTTGAATATGATTGTTCAGTCTCCATTTAAAAAATCAAAGGTCTTGGTGACATTTGAAAAAGACTCTATTTTGGATAGCTATGTAGTTGATTTACCTAATAATGCAACACCGATCACACTTCCTATCAAGGCTTCTTATGCACCTAATGTATTTGTAAGCGCTGTTGTTCAAAACGCATCAGGAACACCTGGGCTACGAATGGCATATGCAAATGTTGCCGTTAATACAGACAAATTAACGCTTGGAATAAAATTAACAACTGACAAAGAGACATACAAACCGGGAGAGACGGTGACAGTTAGTGTAGATACAACAAGCGCAAATGGCAATGGCATTCCTGCCGAGCTTTCATTGGCGGTGGTTGATGAGAGTGTCATCGCACTCGCTGGCGGAGTTGATCGGGACATTGTGAATGCCTTCTACTCTCTCAAAAATCTAGGTATTGAAACTGCCCATTCACTTACGCATTATTTGAAAGATTCAATTCTCCGAACTGCCGGTGGTGGAGGTAAAGGAGGTAGCTCCGGTCTTCCCCAAGTGCGAGGTAATATGAAAGATACAGCATATTGGAATGCGAAAGTCTCTACAAATAATGAAGGAAAAGCTACGGTAAGTTTTGTGCTTCCGGACAATCTCACAAGATGGGAACTGTTGGCACAAGGAGCTACAGACAGTAATTTGTTTGGATCCCAAGCAAAAGAAATACAAACAACACAGGATTTGGTAATCCTCCCGGTACTTCCAC
Source organism: uncultured Candidatus Peribacteria bacterium (assembly GCA_964349065.1). Classification (GTDB taxonomy): domain Bacteria; phylum Patescibacteriota; class Gracilibacteria; order 1-14-2-50-48-13; family 1-14-2-50-48-13; genus CAYGEY01. The sequence continues at coordinate 14,965 of CAYGEY010000015.1, forward strand.
GATTTGTGCGAACCGGTGACAAGGTGAAGTTAAGCTACACTTTGTATAATACAAAGGCCGGAGCGGATTCTTTGACTGTAAGTATCTCGTCAAAAGATATGGCAAATATCGGATCCCCAAAAACGGTGAGTGTTCCTAGCTTTGGGAGTGCGCGCGTATCATGGGACGTTACCGTTCCAAGCACACTAACAAGTCTTGAACTTACGACTTCTGCACAAGGGTCTAGATTGGCAGATAGCCTGTCCATTACCTTACCGGTGGAGATGCAATCTATCCCGGATGCTGTTGCGAAATCCGCAGGTATTACAGGAACTGCAAGTCTAGATATTTCTGTTCCGACTGGAGCGAACTATAATGCAACAAAAGGTGGGCTAACTCTTACGGTGAGTCCGGGAATTCTTGGAAGCTTACGAGATGATTTGAAATATTTGTTAACATATCCATACGGATGTACTGAACAATTGGTGAGTTCTACATTACCGAATGTTCTCCTCAAAAAATACATTAAAGACTCTGGAAAAGCACTAGAAGGAGTTTCTATGGCTGACCTGGATTCAAGAGTATATACAGGACTCCAGAAAATTTATGCTAATCAACAAGCAGATGGAAGATTTTCTCTTTGGGGGGATGATAGCACTTATGAGAGTTTGTATCTTACTGCGTATACTTTAGAATTTCTAATAATGGCAAAAGATGCAGGATATGCCGTTGATGCGACAGTGCTTACAAATGGAAAAGCTTATCTTGGAACAAAAATGAACGGTGAATTTGAAAATGATGATGAATATTTATATGCAATCAATATTTATCAATTACTTGGCGGCACAAATATTGAATCAGCTGCTAATGGTGTTATAGCAAGAACTACAGGTATGACTGCCTATATGGCTGCAAGGCTAGTAAAGGTCTATGCAACACTGGGCAAAATGACAGAAGCAAAAAAATTTAAAGATGTTGCTCTCAAAAATCTTAAGAAAGATGGGGATGCTTGGCATGTGTCAATAGGTGATGTTATTTATTGGTATTCCAGATTTTCGTATGATGAAGTCAAAGTGAATAGTCTTATTGCTGAGGCTCTTTTGATGTTGGACCCTAACGATGAGACAGCATATCATATTACGCAATGGCTAGTAAATCAGGACGATGCAAGTACATATCCAAATACACATACAAAAGCATTTATGCTCCGTGCCGCTCTTGCCTATATCGGAGGGCATAGCGAATCGAAAGATGCCATAACTGCTAAAGTAAATGTAAATGGAAAAGAACAAACAGTGACATTCGCTGATGGAGCATTCTCTGCCCCGGTGACTACTTTGTACCCGATGTCTGATATCAAAGGATCTGCAAAGGTGAGTATCACAGTGGATGGTGGCAAGAAAGTATATGCAAATGCACTACTTTCATATATTGACCCTTCGCAGGCAATGCTTTCTAAGCTTGATTACACACTTTCTCGAAAGATTTTCAAAGTGGATAGTCAAGGGAACAGAACAGCCTTCACCGGTTCAGCAAAAGTTGGCGATCGGTTTGTTGTACAGGTATCTACTCGAACTTCAAGTTCGGATTTGCAAAATATTGCAATCGAGGATCACTTGCCTGCTGGATTAGAAGCTATGAATCCGGCATTGAACGATAGTTCTACAATTTCTCTCAAGGGTGGATGGGCTGATAAGGTACAATATTTTGATGATAGGGTGTTTATGAATATCTTGAACCCAAAGACGAATACGTATGAGTATGCTGCTCAGGCTATTGCTCCGGGACAATTTACATATCCATCGTTGTATGCATATGAGATGTATAATCCGGCGAAATACACCAGAGGTGTTGAGACAATGATGACGATTAGTGAGTAAAAAAGGAGAACATAATAAAAACCGCTTCAGAAATGAAGCGGTTTTTTATTATTGAAATTATTTCTCCTTTGCAACTGCCAGAATTTCTTCAAGAGTTGTGTACTTCCCGATTTCTACTAGTTTCAAAAAAACTTTTGCCAAAAGCTCAACATCAGCCAATGCCCTATGCCTCGCTGACTGATCATGTGTGATCCCTAACCTATAGGAAACTGTATCAAGACTATGAAATTTTTCTTGCGGAAAAAGTTTGCGAGAAAGTTTTTTTGTACAAATTGCTGTTGGTAAATACCCAAAAGGGTTTGTTTCAAAAAGGGCCTCATTTAAAAATCCCATATCGAATTCTGCATTATGTGCAACTAACACCGTACCATCGATAAAATCCATAAACTGGGGCATGACTGTATCAATAGTCGGCTTCCCTGCTAGCATTTCTACAGTAATACCATTTACTTTGGCTGAATCAAAAGGCAAATCCCGCTTTGGATCAATGAGCTGATCAAATACCTTCCCCTCTATTATTTTTCCTTGCTGGATTTTAATTGCTGCGATTTCAAGTATTTTATGTCCAGCTTTCGGATCCAAGCCGGTGGTTTCGGTGTCGAAGATGGTGAAGATGGTGTTGTCCATGGTGTTGAGTTAATTGGCGATATTGTATTAGAATGTGCTACTTCGTCCAGGAGTGACAATGTTTAAAAATTGACATTGTGACAAATAGCTGTTTAATACAAAGGTTATTATAACTACATATGAAAAAGATCATAGCCTTTGTCATCACTCTGATATTTTTCACCCAGACAGCTTTTGCGGCGGATATTGCCTCATATTATTCAAATAGTTTGCAGGGACATAAGACTGCATCAGGAGAAAGGTACGATAAAAAGAAACTCACAGCTGCGCATCGCACACTTCCATTTGGCTCACTTGTGAAAGTGACGAATGTAAAAACAGGAACATTTGTCACGGTGCTTATCAATGACAGGGGTCCTTCCAAACGAAGTGGTAGATCGATTGATTTGAGTTATGCTTCCATGAAAGCGATCGGTGGCATTAGAGCAGGAACATTAAAAGTAACTCTTGAAGTGGTGAGAAGAGGTTGGGGTGGGAAATAATTAGTTTCGGAAATACTCCTTTCATGAATTATTATTCCTCCAGCTCTCATTTTTTAGTGTTATTAAAAAAATACTCTTGAGCTCCCACAACCACTAATCCTACTACCAACATAATCAATCTGGCATAGGCAGCGATAGCAACACCATCTGTACTCATATCACCAATATAACTATAAGCAGCTTTAGCGAGAGTGCCTAACAAAATAGGCAAAATAAATCTTTTAAATCCAATTGGTCCCGCAGCTACGATGTAAGTCAATTCGTCATCTGGAGTGAAAGGTAAAACATAGCAAATTAACAATGTTATAGGGCCGACTTTTTGAGTAATTCTATCAAATTGATTGTAAAAACTGGTGGGGAGTAATCTTTGAAGCAGTGGGCGCCCGTATTTTTTTACTAAAAAGACTATTATGAATAGTCCAACGGTAATTGCTAGAAAATTCATCACGAAACCGACATGTCCTCCAAAAAGATATCCTGAAGCAATGAGGATGGTTGTGTTCAAAAGCGGGGTAAGGGTCACATAGATTACTTCAATTATAAAATAGGCAATCATCCCAAGGTTCCCACTACTTTTAACGACAGTTTGCAGGGCTTCTCTATCAACATAATTACTAAAAACAATTGCAGCAACTACCATTAACGCGACATAAACACTCAAAGCAATAATGCTTTTTAGCTTAACTCGGTCATGAATTATTTTATGTATAATATTCATCTAAGAAGGGTGGTTAAAAATAAATTCAATTATATTAGGGATTTCGCTTTTTATCTTTATTTCACGCAATGTACTAAATATATTTTACTTTGTATAGTTGCTGCTGGAGCAGATGACGGGATTCGAATCCAGGACCTCCACTTTGGAAAGGTGATATTCTAGCCAATTGAACTGCATTTGTGGACAAGATAAGTATATAGACAAAATAGATATTACAAGAGTTTCTGTATTATCCGAAAGCACTCCAACATTTGTTCATTTAATATCGCAGGGATGATCCTTGCCTTTTCTTCATCTGTGCCAAACATTACTTTTTCAATTGGCCAGATTTCAAACCCTAGCCCCATTCCCTCTTCAATCTTAAGTTCAGAAATACTTCCATCAAATCGATACGCATAAACTGCCCGGATCGAGTTATTGGTCATTCCTGTCACTCTATCAAAACTATTTTCCCGAATTTTTTTCAGAAAAATGAGATTGTCCAGTGTGGTCTTTATACCTGTTTCTTCTTCTAATTCCGCTAGGGCTGCATCTTCAAAATTGCTCCCTATTTCTACATGTCCACTTGCGCTTGCATCTAGCATATCCGGGTACGTGTCCTTGGTTTTTGAGCGATGTTGAAAGATGAGTTCGGCTTTGGGAGTGAAAAGCCACACATCGATTTCTCTGTGAAGAAGGCCGTTTTTATGAATGTTTGCGCGCGATTCTACTCCGATGATATTTTCGTTTTCGTCGATGATGGGGAGGAGGTGTGGTGTCATTTTATTGTTTTCATCACAAACTCTTTTACATCACGAGCAATAGAAAATGATGTCTCTAAATCCTTTTTTGAGTAAATTTTCACTTTTTTATGTGTTCCTATATGCTGTTCGTTGCGTAATTTTCTTATTATATCAAGTTTAGCAGCCATGGATGAATTTATTACTTTTTTAGTATTTAGGAAGTCGGATACTTGTCCTAAATTCATTTTCTCTTTTCCTGTTTTGCTTAATATTTTTTGGTAGTCTCCTGCGACAATTAGGTGGGTCTCACTTATGGTGTGCAATATCTGTTTATTTTTTAGTTCCCAGTTGCTATAAAATTCGGATATCTCATCTTCTGTAAATTTATTATCCAAAACATAATATAGAAGAGCTTCAACAATTGAAGCTGTATAAATAATGATTGTTTTACAAAATGCACTTCTTGCAGCCTCATTATATATCAAATAATCAGTAAAAGGTAGCAAGATCAGAATATGATCAAATGCCTCATCGAGATTTTGACGTAAAACTTCGTTCTCAACAAATTGGAAATTAGACTCCCTCATAGAGTTTTTATTTTTTTAGCATCTTGGCAAGAGAAGGATATCCTATTTTCTTAAAGTAATCCCCTAGTTTCATATCACTACTAACTCCTAAATCAATACCATACATTTCTTCAATGGTTGATATTTTTGTGTCAAATTTTTTAATGGCAATTTGACTAACTTGTTTTTTCTTATCTATTGTATTCATATATCTAAGTTATCACAATTATTTATTTTATCAAAAATAAATAATTATTTTTGATAAGTACGAAAAATGCATAGATATGCATAGATTTAAAAATTTTGCATAGTTATTCTATTAGTCTTATCTTTCAAACAGGAGATGCTATATTGATGATGAAGAAAAATAATGAAAATATGAACATTAATCAGTCAAACGA
>CAYGEY010000015.1:20349-22680 GCA_964349065.1 uncultured Candidatus Peribacteria bacterium
GTCAAACGATACCCATTCAAGGTTGCTTTGCTACTATACAATTCTAACTATTACACTATGCGAATCATTTTAAAAAAGCTTGGGACAACTTTAACCTCACGACAGATCGGGAAAGAATCATACCTAGGTTTTAGACCAAATCTTGATAAGATTAAAAGAGGTGAAATAGTTGAAGTTAATTTTGAAGGTGTAACCACATTTGCACCAGCTTGGGGTGATGAGTTTTTGAGTCCACTGTTAAAAAAATATGGAAAGAAATTGGTACTTGTAAATACGGGAAATAATCCTTCGGTGAAAATAACGCTTGAGATATTATCAAGCTTGGGAGGTAAGAATTTTAGGGTGATTTATTAGACGCTGTAAGTATTTGATTACTTATGTTTTTCACCCTAAAAATCTCCCAATCTTAAACATACTCAAATCAATATCACTTTTCCCGTCTATCACCATTTGTGCCAATGCTTCACCGATCGCTGCAGAATGTTTAAACCCATGACCAGAGCAGGGTGAAACAAGCAATATACTTGGAAATTTTGGGTGAGTATCAATAATAAAATTGCTGTCCGGTGTATTAGTATACAAACAAGAAACTGCCTTAACACAATGGTCACTTAAATCAGGAAAATATGGCTGAATAAAATTCTCATACATCCATTTTATTTCCTCTTTACTTACATCTCTATTTACTGTTTCTGGTGTGGTGCTTTCTTCATATTGTTCACTTGCAATTTTTATTCCACCATGTGGTCCATCAATTGCCGGGAAACCATATAAACCTTGTTTGTTGCCTTGTAGCTCCCAAATAAATACCGGACAATTATCTGGCAAGAAGTGTTTAATAGTTTCTTTAACATCAAACCAATATAATACCTGTCTAATAACTGTAAAAATATGTTCATATTCACTCCCAAGAATTTTTGGTAACCATGGACCTGCACTAATAACAAGTTTATCAGCAGTATATTCACTGAGATTCGTTTTAACTTTTACAATACCATTTTCTTCAACATAACTTTCTACTTTTTCATTTTTATGAATTTCTGCTCCATATTTTTCGGCTAATAATAGTTGTGTACTTACACATACTTCTGGCCGGAGAAACCCTGCGTTATATTCGTAGTACCCTACTTCATTATCTTCGATTTGAAATTGCGGAAATCTGCTTCGAATTTGGGTAGCATCCAAAATCTCATGACGAATATGAAACTTTTTCGCCGCGGCGATCGTATTTTCAAAAAAGTTTTCAACGTGATTAATAGCTGTTTTTGCGCCACTTGAAATAATGAGACACCCATTAACGGTGAATAGAGATTTGCCGGTTTCTTTTTCTATTTCCTTCCAAATATCAAATGCCCTTAGAGAAAGAGGTGTATACTCTTCACCCTCACCTATGGCTTGGCGAGTAATTCGAGTATCTCCATGAGTTGAGCCGTAGATATGTGGTGGAGAAAATTGATCAATTCCTAAAACTCGATTTCCTCTTTTTGCTAATTGATATGTCGCGGCACTTCCCATTGCACCAAGCCCGAGTACAATTGTTTGAAAGTGATTTTCTGGGTCTTTCATGTGTTTCTATAATTAGTTATACTTAATTATTATAAAATATATGTATTATTGCAAGCATGAATATTTTGATATCTTTGGAGACATGATGATATTCATTTTGCACGTTAGGGTGCAAATTTGCCCCTATTGCACTTCTCACAAAAGTACACTATACTTACTGTAGTAAAGTATTACTTTCCTACTTATGAACGTAAAAATTGTACAGCTTACGTCAAAGGGTCAGATTACACTTCCCAAGCAGTGGAGGGATAACAATAATATTACATATGTTATTGTAGAAACAACTGAGAATCTTATTACAGTAAGACCATATCAGATTTCCTTGCAGGAAGATGCCAAGCCGGCGTTTCTTAAATTAGATATGAAACGTAAAAAGAAGCCAATGAAAAGACTGAAATAGTTGTAATTATTTATTCACTATATTCACAGGCTTCCCCTCCACAAACGCCTTAACATTCGCAACAATTATATCGGCACAATTATCCAACGATTCTTTCGTAAAAAAAGCTGAATGTGGAGAAAATACAACATTATCTAACTGTAAAAGCGGATTTGTTTTCTCCCAATCAACAATAGTATCTAGTCCTGCTCCAGCAATTTTATTTGATTGCAAAGCGGCAATGAGAGCTGATTCATCAATTATTTTTCCACGAGCTGTGTTGATAATAATAGCAGTTCGTTTCATTAAATCCAATTTTTCTGCCGTTATGAGCTGCTCTGTTTCGGGAGTCAGAGGAAGATGTATTGATATAATATCACTAGATT
>CAYGEY010000016.1:0-21785 GCA_964349065.1 uncultured Candidatus Peribacteria bacterium
TATTTGAATAGAAATGCAATGGAAATAATTCTTTAAAGAAAGATGTTTGTATTTTTACATAGAAGTTCTTAACACAAACTTTTCCTTTACTCCCACAAAAAAAAGCGTAGCTTACCTAGGCTAGAGTAAGTACCCACAGCCCTAACAATACGTGGAATCTTACCAATTACTCCACCATAACTGAACATTGTTATGTCACATACACCTACAAAAAAATCCGATAACCATTTCCACGAAGACCACGTCCTGGAAATGCTCAAGCATTACCTACCTTCCCAAGGACCCCTCAAAGATTTCGTCCACCACAACAGCCTCCACGCGTTTCAAGACATGAATTTCTACGATGCCATTTTTAAAGCATCCGAAATCTTCGGGTACAAAGTCACCTTTTCCCTTACAGAATATAGAAATTTATTCAAGATAAACCGTATCCACAAAGACGTCTTAGAACGAGTCATCATCGAGAGAAAAGGAAAAGAACACCTCAACACATGGTATGAGAAAGCAATGAGTGGAACATACGAAGGCAGGCTCAACGCACGTGTGAGAAAACTCAGACACGGTTGGCGCGAGATGTATCCCATCGATTTGAATAACGCGGTCCACCCGCTTTTGTTCCGAATCCTTAACAGTTACCTCGACCAGGGAATCGCAATAACGCCGTTTCCGTTTGAGCAAACAGGGCTTATCAATGCAATCAGAACTCTTGAAAACAATAGTTTTGTGCATTTTTTTAAAACGAAACGCGCAAGGGCACTATTACATGATCCGCAGCTTTCCATCACAAAACTTCTCAAAATCCTTGTCGGAAAAGAAGAATTTTTTGAAGAATATATTTACGGACAACAATTTGCACACCGAGGTTGGTCAGGGATTGTTTCAACATTGGAAGATAAACCGGAAACACTGCTGTACCCGAAAAAAATCGCCCTTAAAGATCTTATCATCCTCGAGTCACTCCTCGAAATAGATATGTTGGATGCACACCTGGGTAACGATTGGGAGCCGCTTGGTGAGAAAACAAAGCTACAGCCCATGGACATTTTCGCAGAAATCGAGCCAAAAGAAGTCCATGAAGTTCTCAAAATCTGGCAGGATGCATTTGAGTGGAGTTATTATGATGAGGTACTCAGCGGTATGATGCAGGGGCTCACTATCAAGCAAGCCCCTCAGCCACTTCCTCCGACATTTCAAGCTGTCTTTTGTATTGATGAAAGAGAAGATTCACTCAGGCGACATGTAGAAAGTAGTGATCCGAAAAGTGAAACGATGGGAGCACCAGGATTCTTCGGTGTCGAATTTTATTTTCACCAGGCACATGCAAAATTTTATGACAAACTTTGTCCGGCTCCGGTTACGCCAAAATATTTAATCAAAGAAATTGACCACGAAACGTCGCATAAAAGGTCAGAGGAAGTAATGTATAGAAAAGAATCCCATACACTTCTACGAGGTGTGTTTGCTTCGTACCTACTGGGCATACCTTCTCTAGGAAAACTGCTTTGGAATCTTCTTTTTCCTACGATGAGTCCGGCGATTGCAGATGCGTTTGCACATATGCACAAAGACTCGGAGTTGACTATTCTGCATGAAGGAAAGCGTGATGAAGAGAAAGACCTGCAAATCGGGTATACTGTTACTGAGATGACTGATCGTGTTGAAAAATTACTTCGGGGAATCGGTCTTGTGAGTGATTTTGCACCAATCGTCTATCTTATCGGTCATGGATCAAGTAGTGCCAATAATCCCCATCATGGTGCGCACGATTGTGGTGCATGTAGTGGAAGACCCGGGGCAGTGAATGCGAGAGTTTTTGCATGGATGGCAAATTATGAGCCGGTACGAAAAATGTTAGAGGAGAGGGGGCTACATATCCCTCAAGGAACGCAATTTGTTGGAGGCCTTCATGATACTGCAAGTGATGAAATCCGGTTTTATGATGATTCTGTTTTGAGTCCAATCAATAAAGAACTTCATATAAAGAATGAAGTGACATTTGAGAATGCGCTTGATCTCAATGCAAAAGAACGTTCAAGGAGATTTATGTCTATCAACACAAAGCAATCACTACGCAAAATCAGAAAGGACATTAAGAAAAGATCTGTTTCATATTTTGAACCTCGTCCGGAGCTCGGGCATGGGACAAATGCGCTTTGCGTGATTGCCAACAGATCCCTTACACAAAATCTTTTCTTAGACAGAAGAGCATTTATGAATTCATATGATTATCGAACTGATCCTGACGGGAAATATCTTGCAAATGTTATTGCTCCACTTCCTCTCGTTTGTGGAGGAATTAATCTTGAGTATTATTTTTCAAGGATTGATAATTCTAAACTTGGTGCCGGAACGAAACTTCCACATAGCGTGATGGGGCTTATCGGAGTAGCTAATAGTAGTGACGGTGATTTGCGGGCAGGGCTTCCACTCCAGATGATTGAGGTACACGATCCTATTCGTCTTCTCATGGTTGTACAACAGGACCCGGATGTTGTGCTCAAAGTGATTTCTGCAACTCCAAGTTTGTATGAGTGGTTCATCAATGAATGGGTACATTTAATAGCTCTTGATCCAAAAGAGAAAAAATTATATCTCTTCAAAAAAGGGAAGTTCGTTCCATATCAAACTCTTACCAAGGAGATTGCTGTGGTTCAAGAGAGCATCGTTAAAATGATCGAGTCTGCAACCAAGATGAAGACGAACGATATCTTGGATGCCACGAAAGAGAATCTGCACATTCATATCCTATCAAAATAAATATGATACTATCACTTCTCCCATTATTTGTACTTATACCGATTGTAACCTTTCTGATCTGCTTTTTCATCCCGAGAACATGGGAAAAAATCCTTTCGAATGTTGCAATTACCGGAATATTTTCAGTATTCGCCCTGTTTGTCGCATACTGCGTTTATTGGGGCCAAAACGGCTTTGGACAGTTTGCACAAACTGGTCTGACACTTTTTTCAAGTTCTCAGTATACATTCTCCATAGATTTCTTTTTTGATCTGACGTCAGTGGTGTTTTTTGCAATGACCTGCCTTACGACTATTTTGATCTTCGTCTTCAGCAAATATTACATGCACCGTGATCCCGGGTTTAAGAGATTTTACACGACGGTTTTATTTTTCTTTGTAGGACTTTCCCTCATTATTTTTTCCGGCAATTTTGAAACTCTTTTTGTCGGCTGGGAATTCATCGGGATTAGCTCATTCCTTCTCATTGCCTTTTACAGAGATAGATTTCTTCCAACAAAAAACGGATTAAAAATATTTTCACTTTATCGAATTGCGGATGCTTTTTTGCTCGTAGCCATTTGGTATGCACATCATCTTTTTGAAACAAATATTCATTTCTCGCAGTTTAGCTCTATCATCGCTGAACATGGAAATACATTAGCATTATTTGGGACATTTATGCTCATTGTAGCACTCATCAAATCTGCCCAGTTTCCTTTTTCATACTGGCTTCCGAGGGCTATGGAAGGGCCTACTACATCGAGTGCGATTTTTTATGGAGCACTCTCTGTTCACATGGGACTTTTCCTTTTACTTCGAACATTTCCGTTATGGGAAGGGAGTTTAATGCTTCGTATTGTTATTATTGTGCTTGGACTTATCACTGCTTTAGTTGCAACTTCAATTACAAGAGTTCAGTCATCTATAAAAACACAGATCGCGTATGCATCCATCACACAAATTGGGATCATGTTTGTTGAGCTCGCACTTGGTTTGCATTGGCTTGTGCTTTTACACTTTGTGAGTAATGCATGTTTGCGTACCTACCAACTTCTTATCTCTCCATCGATTCTTAGTTATCTGGTCCATTATCAGTTCTATTTCTTTGTGCTTCCTGCTCAGAAAATTAAGAATAATTTTATCGGAAAACTTCGTGCATCATTCTATATTCTGGGTATTAAGGAATGGAATATGGACACGGCTATGTCACGATTTATATGGCAGCCGCTCAAACATATTGGGCAAACTTTCAGCTTTATGGACAGAAAATGGGCGTATTGGGATTTTGCTATTTTGATAATTATTGCGGGATATTTGGCGTACGGATACGGACTTTCTGAAAGTGCTCGTTTTAGTCTTGCTGTTGCAAGTGGAATAGTAAGCTTACTCTGGTATATTAGAGCATATACAATGAAGGGTTCAGCAAAGGATTGTTGGAATGAAATCTTTCTTGGTCAGTTATATGGAGGCTTGTTTTTAACAGTCATTTCCGGAGGAACGCTGCAGACTATTCTTTTGTATGGTGCCGGAATTCCTGTGGCATTTTTGATAGGGTATTTTTGTTTGAAGAGTCTTGAGAAAAAAGGAGATAAAAATGAACTCATTGATTTTCACGGACAGATGTACAAAAACGGAGTACTTGGAAATATATTTTTCCTGGCAGCGCTTTGTATGATGGTGTTTCCAATCACACCTTCGTTCTTGGGTGAGGAGATGTTGCTGAGTTTGATTCATACTGATCAGGTACTTCCTATGATTATATTTAGTATTGGGTATGTACTCTCCGGTATTTGTATCCTCCGTCTTTTTGCGAAGGTCTTCTTTGGTCCACACAAAAAAACGTATCATGAGATTGCGTATAGGACGTCGTAGGGGGCAAAATTTATAATTAAACATTTTTGAAATGGAGACTGCTCATAACAACCTCCCCGAACTGCAACATATAAAGGAACATGAAGGTCAAATCGAAGGTCCCCTTTTTTCCAATGTATTGCCACATCGTACATCTATTAAAGAGATTTTTGATATGGTTGATCCACAGGCATTGAGTCAATTTGGAGATCTATATCTCAAGCAAATCGATAAAGCTATAGGTGACCGCGTTTTGTATGTACTACGTGCCGGAAGTTATCTCGAAATTTCTAGTGATTCATTTGATTTATGTCGTTTTACAGATCTCTTTTCGTATCCACATTTTCCAGCAAACTATCGTGAAAAATGGGCAGTGTACGAAGAACAATTGAAACAAACAAATAGAAATATTACATCAATTGATGCTGAGTCACTCCTTGCAGATTTCCCAGAATATGGGCATAAATTTCTTACAATGTTGGCTTTAAAGGCAGGCATAATATCTGATCCTAATAGATTTGCACTTACGCAGTATTATTCAAATCGGCTTGGTCTTGATCAAATTGGGCATCTGAGAGCTACATGTTCACTGACTTTTGATGAAATATATAATGCACTTGGTAAACCTCCAACTGAGATGAAGATTGCAAGATTCTTAGATATATGGAACGATGCAGGCCTGATTGTTAGGATCGGGTATAATTGTGAGCCAAATGATCTGATTATGATTGGTCCTGAAGGACATAAAATTATACAAAATGAAATATTCCCGGTGTGGGTGAGAGCGATTACGGAAACAATTCGAAAAAAAATGGCAGGTGAAATCTCGGATGTTCATCCAGGATTATTGGTTTCTGAAGGTGTGCCGAATTTTGTTGCTGAGGAAATTGCCAGGGCTTTGGCTTTTCAAAAGGATGAGACTGTGACGCTCAGAGTGAGTGCTATGTGATACATTTGTGAGATTGCGTATAGGACGTCGTAATGATTATTTTGTCCTTTCCACCTCATCTTTCAGAAACTGCATAGTTTCATTTTTCAAAATTTTTCGGAGCTTTTGAAAATGATCCGGCGTTAGCAACATATTGATGTCTTGATTGATCACAGTTTCAGTGATGTGTTTATCAACAAAAGCGGTGAGGACTTCAAAAAATTTATGCACAGTCGTTCCTCGTCTCTCCTCAATAACCGGAGAACTATAACTAAATCCCTGCAGGAAAAAATGATGAATATCATAAATATCCCTCCCTGCAATTGATCCGCCCTTCTCAAATCTTTCAATAGTGGCAACCAGTTTATTTGCGAACATTGTTTCAATCGATTGGCAATACACGATACGATTGATTTCCGCTAGCTGTACAGGTTCATAAGTGTTTGAGATGATTTTCGTGGTTGTTACATCAACTTTTAAGGTGGATCTTTCTTGTGGCGTGTTTGGATATTTCAAAAAGTACTGAGGCACTTTCTTACTTGCATCTGCAATCTCTAACCCTAAATCTAAAAATATCTTTCCCAACTCTGTCCTTGTTTGCTCAATTTGCTCTACTTTTCCTACAAAATCAAAATCAAGGTCAACGGAAAATCTGTCTAACAATCCTCTCATGGCCGCTGCAGTACCTCCCTTAAAATATAAAACAGATGCAAGGAATGCATTATCATAAATACCGGTGAGTATTCGGTACAACCATACTTTATGGATCGCATCTTTTTTATTTGGTAGAATCATCATAGTAATGTGGAGTTAATGGGTATCCCAATTCAATTTGGATTTCTCTGACTTTTTTCCAATCGATTGCAAGTTGATTATCAAAATGAAAATTGGGTGCAAAATATAATAAATCTGCTATGGCTCTTGAAACATTCGCTGTTCTGACACCTGCATTATTTGAGACTCCGATATCATGGAATAGATATTTATCCTGTAATTGTCTTGATCGATATTGATGAGAGACAATAGTGAACGACTTTGAATGAGATGATACAAGAGTTATATATTTGATATATTGAGTGATGATACCTGCTTGTACAAGCACTGTCTCCGTACTGATGTAAGCAAACCCATCTACTGCCTTGATACCTAAAAGGAATGGGTCTACTTTTTCTATTGGTTTGAGTGAATAGAGACCATTATAAATACGATGGATTAACCCGGATTGGGTGTACCTTTTCAATGTAGTATAGAGAGTATTGAAGTTGGTGATTTTCCATAAATTGGCAAAATCCCTCGTGGAAAATATATTCTCTCCCAGTGTTGCTATTTGAGCAAATCTACTTCCTGTTATGTTGTTATTTTCTGTACTCATGTGTACAGAATAACACAACTAAGTTAAAATATCAAGAGTTATTTCTCCATTTTCTTAATCGCATCCAAATACCCACCAGTACCTGTTTGGAGCCACTTCGAAATCCTTGCAACCGTGGTTGAACTGAGGCCTGTTTCCTTTTGAATTGTTTGATAGGGGATTTTATTATGAAGCATCCTCGCAGCCTGCCATCTTTTTCCAATTTCTAAGAGTTCTTCCTCAGTTAATAAATCTCGTAAAAAATTTTTTACTTCTTGTGGAGAATCAAGGGTAAGAATGGCTTTTGCAAGTGACTTAGTGTTGTTATTATCCCAGTTATTCATAAGTATTTCATGAGAGAAATATAGTGAATCATAATGGAAAATAAAACTTTTGCAAATAATCACTTGACTAAGATAAAGTGCTGAGTATACTTTATTTAAATAAAGTGAAAACAAAAAGGAGGTAATCTTCATGCAAGAACACTCTAGACACTAAAAATTTTCATGCCATTGAATATGGCAATACAAATAGCGGCTGAAATTCAGTCGCTATTTTCAAAATTATTTTGAAACAAAAAAAAGCCCCGGGGGCGGGGCAAGTGTGGAGTGATGAAATATTATTCGAGCAAGTCGCGTAGGATTTCATAGTCCATTAATGTTTTGTTTTCCATTATTCCTCAATAACACCATATGCCTGCAAATCAACTAATTCCTTGTAATTCTTACATCTTTTTAAGAGAACCTCATGGCTTCCGATATCAAGAATTTTTCCGTCCTTCAAAAAGATTATTTTATCAGCATGTTTTATTGTTGAAAGTCTATGTGCAATGATGAGTGTAGAACGGCCTTTTGTCAGGTATCTAAGAGCATTTTGCACTTCTTTTTCCGTCTTAGAATCCAGAGCAGATGTTGCTTCATCCAGAATAATAAATGTCGGATCTTTTAATATAGCTCGTGCAATAGCAATACGTTGTCTCTGGCCTCCTGAGAGTTTAACTCCACGTTCACCCACCATGGTGTTGTATCCTTTTGGAAGTGTCATAATAAAATTATGAATAGCTGCCTGCGAAGCTGCTTCTTCAATCTCCTTATTGGTAGCATCCGGATTACCGAGTGCAATATTCATTCGAATGGTATTGTGAAACATAGTGTTCTCTTGGAAGACAATAGCGATATGGGAGCGCAAACTCTCGCGAGTAAGTGACGTATATGGCACACCATCAAATTTTATACTACCTTTTTGAGGATCATAAAATCTCTCAAGAAGATGTGTAATTGTAGTTTTCCCTGAGCCGGAATGTCCCACAAGCGCCACGGTTTCTCCGGGTTTAATTTCAAAAGTAATATCCTTTACAGTATGTTCTTGTTTGTTTTCAGTATAACTGAATGACATTTTTTCCACTTCGATATGTCCCTTCGGATCCTTAAGTTCTAATGCACCATCTACAATCTTAATCGGCTGTGCCAAGATTTTCACTCCTTTCATAAATCGTTTCCAGTCACGTTGATAGGTCTGGATTTGTGAGGCAATGACTCCAAATGGAGCATAGAGAAATGTTACGTACCCGAGGAACATGGCAATGTCACCAATGGTCAATGTGCCTTGGCTTGCGAGGTATGCACCAACTCCGATTACTAAAAGACGGGATAATGCATTCGAAAAGTCCTGTGCTTGTCCGGTCCAGGCCCAGAGAGTATTGATTTTCCTCTGCTTTGCTAATGTATCCTCTTGTTCTTTCGAGAGCTGAGTTGTCATGCGCTTCTCTTGTTTAAAAGAAAGTACTGCAATGACATTTGCAAACGCATCACCAAGATTTCCATATAGTTTGTCCCAAGCATTTTCGATTTTTTCTTGTTTTGCATTTGTCCTGTTTTGTATAACAAAACAACTGAAAATATAAAAAGGAAGTGCCGCCATTGAGGCAATTGCCATGCGCCAATCTAAATAAAATACAATGATAATTGCGGCAACAAAATTAAGTACAGCAAGTGATACAGAGCGGAGAAGACTTTCTGCAAGATGCCAGTATGCCTGTTCGTAGTTGGTGAATAAATTTATGAGGCTTCCTCCTTTTTTGTTGAGGTGATAACTCATGTCTTGCTTAAAGATTTGTTTGAGCAAGGTCCTCCAAAGATTTCCCCAGAGGCCATGCAAGTATTTCCATACATGAATAATATGCATTCCAGCCACAATGCTCATAAGAAATGTTATACATATCCAGATCAAAGAATAATTGATTATGCTGGAAACAACGCTTGCTTGAGAAACTTTTCCAATCAGTTCTAATTGGTTGATAATGAGTTTATAGAGATATGGCTCACAGAGCTGAAGTAGGACGTAAAAGAAAAGCATTAAATACAAGCTCGCGAGATATTTTTTGCTGGAGAAAAGAAGGTGTAAAAAATATTTCAACCCTTCTTTACTTGTAGGTTTTGCTGGGAGGAATGTGGGAGTCATGTAGGAAGATAGTCAATTACTTTTGAAGTATAATGAGTTCTGAGGGGAGATACAAGGAGAGGTTTTGGATAGAAAAAAAAAGCCCCGCGGGGCGGGGCAAGTTTGGATTGCTGAAACATCATGCGAGCAAGTCGCGTAGGATTTCATAGTCCAAAAGCTGTTTATCTTTACTTTCCGTTGTTATCAAATTATTTATCATCTCCTTTTTGATTTTTGGCAGGCATGATACCTTCTGCATTATTGATTTTCTATGACTATCATTTGTATAAACATAGTACCAACCACGGCATGTTGAGTATGCTTCTGAAGCATCTCGCATTTGCTTTACCATGATATCCAGCATACAACGAATTATGGTATTTTCATTGTTTTCTGGATAGTTATGTTCATATGGTGGCATCATCTCATATACAGATTGTGCTTCCTGAAATGAAGTTGCCAGTGAAGACATCTTATTTTTAAAGTACTTATGTATTTTAGCATTTTTTATTCCATAAATACCTTTGTTAAATATATCTGCAAATTTTGAGAAGGTGTAAAAAAGTATATCAATTCTCTTTATTGCTCTATTGACCAACATATCCTTATCTTTTTGATTTATTACTGAAAAGTAAGAAGTAAGTGAGCTTATTGTCTCATATACTTCTCTAGTTGTATTCATGGTTGCAATCATTTTTGAAAGTGAAAGTTTTGGATATATATCGCAGTCACTAAGTTTTTTTGCGTGTTGAAATATTGACATGGTTTTTAACAAATCTTTTTTCAACATTGTTGCATGCTTCTTGAAATCGTCTCTACTCTTGATCTTTTCGTATGTATGCAGCATCTCATCAAACTTTTTTGCAAAGAGACACATCTTCTTAAGTGATAAATCACGTTCTTGAAGAGTTGTATCCCCTTGTTCATGTACATACTTGGCATCATCATAGGTTTTGGTAAGTTCAATCATTCTAAAATAATCATGTCTCTGATGGCTTGATTCTTTAGATAATTCTCGCACCTGCTTTGCCTCATTAAAGTTTCTGGCCAGATGATCTAACACTCCTATAAGCCTAGATGAAATATTAAAATTTCCTCTTTTGTTATAGATGGAGATTACTTTATCAAATGTTTTCAGCGAATAGTTCAGAATATCACCAGTTTTTTCACTGATTTTTTCTGGCCAGTTTTTATTAGAATGGTAGATTTTTTTAGCATGCTTAACTTCAATAAGTGTTTCCATGATCTTTTCAATACTTAACAGGTACAATTCGCTTCCACTCCGACAAATATTATATATTTGCAGGCTATTTGTAAAAGTTGTCATGTATTCTTTAACTTTTTGAATAAGTTTGGTACATGGGTGGTGATGGTTCAGTACTAAATAAACTGTTGCCAAAACTTTTGGATGTTCCGAAAGTATAGCATCTTCACCTTCGTTGAGAAAACGTAATATAACCTGGTCAATGTAATTGGGCATCTTTTTCAAAGTTCTCATATTCCTTTTTTCCTCGCTTTTAATTTTGTTATGTTGCATTCAAAATAATCACATATGCACAATTTGTCAACTACTCGGTGTCTGAAATTATTCCCCCTTCCCAAATCCAATTTACTCGCTATAGTACGCACATAATTCTATCCCCATTCACAAGCACCATGGCCACCAACGAAACTGTCGTCCGCTTTGATGATGTCACCTTCGGATTCTCTGAAAAGAAACCTCTCCTTGATGAGGTGAATTTTTCTATCCGAAAAGGCATGAAAATGACCATCATGGGTCAAAACGGTGCCGGGAAGAGCACGATTTTTAAATTGATGACCAAGGTCCTTCGGCCAGGTCGAGGGAATGTAAATGTGGATAAAGGCCTCACTATCGCCATTGCGCATCAAGTGATGCAAAAGGACAATCTCCCTCTCACCGTCCGCGCTTTTTTTGAAAAACAATTCGATGAAAAACATTATAATATCGACATGCGAATCGCCAAAGTTCTGGACGCTGTAAATCTCCACGCCCCACTTGATCGCATTATCTCCTCATTCTCAGGAGGACAGCAGGCTAGATTACTCCTCGCTGCGGCCCTCATTCAGGATCCGGATTTGCTTTTACTGGACGAGCCCACCAACAATTTGGACAAAGACGGGATAGTACGTCTCACTGATTTTCTTTTAGATTTCGGCCACACATGTATTGTCATTTCCCATGATGCAGATTTCTTGAATTCTTTTACCGACGGAGTTTTGTATTTAGACTCTACGACAAAAAAAGTCGAGCAATATGTTGGGGATTACTACAATGTGATGGAGGATATTAAAGATCGAATCGAAAAAGAAAATATGAAAAATGTACAACTAGCCAAGATCGCTCAGGCCAACAAAGATCAGGCTAATGTGTTTGCTCACAAAGGAGGAAAGCTCCGTTTGGTCGCTAAAAAAATGCGGGAAAAAGCCGAGGAAATGGAGGAGGAGATGGTTGATGTGCGCAAAGAAGATAAGACGATTCGAGATTTTACTATTCCGATTCCCGAGAGTGTGATAGGGGAATTAGTGAGGATTACAGAGCTAAAGGTAATGATCGATCATAAACCTGTGATAAAAAAAGCAAATATTTCGCTGAAGAAAAAAGATCATTTACTACTCTCCGGGCCAAATGGAATTGGAAAGAGTACATTACTGGAAGCTTTGGCAAATGGAACTGCTGCAGGATCTCACTTGGCTAAAGATGCAGTGATTGGATATTATCGCCAAGATTTTTCAACACTTAATTTTGAAGACACCGTCTGGGAGTCGCTTTTAAGCGCTTTGGACAATTCACAAAGTCGGGATATGGAACATTTGCTCCGGTCTACTGCCGCGGGATTTTTGATTACCGGAGATATGATGGGGACGAAAATAGGGCATTTGTCTGAGGGACAGAAAGGGTTAGTTGCATTTGCTAGACTTGTTTTACAAAAGCCGGCTATTTTGATCTTGGACGAGCCTACAAATCATATTAATTTCCGTCATATTCCCGTGATCGCGAAAGCGCTTGATAGCTATGAAGGTGCTATGATTTTGGTTTCGCATGTGCCGGAGTTTGTTGAGCAGATTAGGATTGATGAGGAGTTGAAGTTGGATAGGTAGGTGGAGCCAAGAATTTTGCCTGTTGTTAATTTGTAACTACAGTGGCTGGTTGACAGCGTTTTTTTGTGGTGTAAGATTTCTGAAACTATTTTTTTAGTGTTTTTATTGTTCGAAAAATATGTTGATTTTATTCCCTATAGGGTATATATATTATGCAAGTGTTTTATTTAAATTCAGAGGAACCGAGTTGTTTGGGGAGGGTATTTGACTCGTTACAGATTCGATTAGAATACAGACTAGTTTCAGATATGAAAAAAATTATTTTTCATATAGCAGGAACGGGTGGTGTACCAAATTTACCTTATGCCAGGCGATTAAAGAATGTGAAGGGTGCATTTTATGAGATAAGAATAAAATATTTGAGAGGACAATTGATAAGAATTTATTATTTTGTTGATAAGATAAATAACCAAATGATATTACTGAATACTGTTATCAAACCTGATGGTGCTTCTAACGCTGGTAAATATAGTGGTAGATCAAAATTGAAAATTGAAAAAGACATAAAAATTTCCATAGAATTAGCTTTTGAAATAAAGAAAAATTATTATTTTAACTCAAAAAATTATGTACTCCTCACACGCTGAAAGATTAAAAGAATTTTGTTCAACTCCTGAGTATAAATTGGCAGCAATTGAGTCTGCTAAAATGTTCAACCTTAGTTTAAAGATTTATGGCAGGAGAAAAGATTTGGGGCTGACGCAGAAGGAACTTGCAAAAAGAGCATCAACAACTCAGCGTATTGTAAGTGAATTGGAATGGGCCTATTATGAACCAAAAAACGGAATAGGTGATGATTTGTATAGCAGGTTGG
Organism: uncultured Candidatus Peribacteria bacterium; assembly: GCA_964349065.1. Classification (GTDB taxonomy): domain Bacteria; phylum Patescibacteriota; class Gracilibacteria; order 1-14-2-50-48-13; family 1-14-2-50-48-13; genus CAYGEY01. Next base: position 13,242 of record CAYGEY010000016.1, read on the forward strand.
CAGAGGCGCTTGAGATAGATCGAGATTATTTATTTTCTGAAAAGTATGACAGGTTTACATACGAGTTATTCGTGTATTTAGGTGAGAAACTTAAATGGAAATTGGATATTATGCAATTTATGAAGATACCTTATTTTATTGATGTAGCATTGGTGCAAGGCAATTATTCACAGCTAACTAATTTTCAATATTATCGTTACGAATTTGGTCCTTTTGATAAGAAGGTTTATGCATATAAGGCACTTTTTGAAGGGAAGAAATTTCATTCAAAGTATAAATTAATAGATCATGTGTTACCTGAAATTGATAAGATACTCAGCAATCTTCCGATCCACGAAGGAGAGAAATTAAAAAAACTTTCGTATGAAACGGCGCCGATGAAAGCGCTTGGGGCGAAGATGGGGAATAAGAAGGGGTGGAATGAGTTGTTGGATTTGGGGGCGAGGTAGGTTGGACTTTACGAGAATTACAAAATGGACATACTGCTTCAGTATTCATTATTGAAAATACCAATGAGCCCTACAACTATCGTCACCTCAGGAAATACCTTCATTGATATTGATGGATTTGCCTGTGTTATTGCGTATACAGAACTTCTGAAACTTTTGGGCCAAAACTCAATTGCGGTCATGTCAGCAAAAACAAATTCCAGCGTGCCAAAGCAGTATAGGGCTTGGGGTGAATATGAAGTTGATAGTTCTAAATTAAATCAGTATTCGGATAAAAACTATATAGTTCTTGATCTTTCTGAGCCTGAGTTTTTTGATGACTGCGTGGAAGATGACAAGGTTATCAGGATCCTTGATCATCACCCGGGGTTTGAAGAATATTGGAAAGCAAAGATTGGTGACGCCGCGGTGATTGAATCCATCGGAGCAGCGGCAACATTAGTGGTTCGTGAATATAAAGAGCATGGACTCTTACATAAAATTTCTCCACAGAGCGCTGAACTACTAGCGGCGGCGATACTTTCCAATAGTTTGATTTTTCAAATGAAAATGACGACGCAGGAGGATAAGGATGCATATAAAGAATTGCAGAAATATTTTGCATATTCTGATAAGTTTGAGGAAAAGTACTTTGCGGAAGTGGAAAAAAATATTGAGGAAGATGTGGCGGGGAGTTTGATGTTGGATTCGAAGTTTATAAATATTAACGGTATAAGAGTGTTTATAGCTCAGTTGGAACTTTTCAGTCCCGAGGATTTACTGAGTCACTCGGAGAATGCTGTTCGGAAATATTTGGCCGGTATTGATGCAACGAATGTATTTGTAAATTTGGCTGGGCTGAGAGATAAAAGAAATATTATTTTGTTTCGGGACTTGGAGTCATTGCAGTATTTGCAAAAGACATTCCCGGAGTTTGTTTATGATGAGAAGGAGTTGAGAGCAGTGACGCCACATTTGATGCTCAGGAAGGAGTTGTTGAAGGGGTTGTTGGGAAGGTAGTTACAAATATGGTTTACATTTATTGCCTACATGCTATAAATCTGAAAAAAATATAAAGGCGGAAAATAAAAATTATGTATACACTAAGTGAAGCCATAATCACTGCAATGATTGAATTTTTAGCAGAAGCTAGGAGTCTCAGAAAAAAAGACAAGACAAACAATTTTTTTTACCGAACTTCTTTGTTTCGATACGAAGACTATTGTTACGGAGATGATAAATCCTTTCTAGTAGAAAGCATTTCCTACAAAGAAAGGAAAGCTTGGATCATGTGTGGAGGAGGAGGTGTTATAAATCCACTTCAAGTGAACGTTGATCAAGAGATGATTAAATTTGTCCCAAGGCTTCTCAAAGAAGCATTGGCAAAACCAATTGCAGAGCAGTTGAAGAGACCAAAAAACATCCATCCGATTTTTATTCCGAGGGGACACAATTTAACAGTGTTTACCCAGGATCCGAATCTTCGCTATAACTGTAGTTGGGAAGGCGACTTTAGATGGTTTGTTGGTGAGGATGCAATTGTAATGGGTGATGATATTACTCTTGCCAAATACACTTTCGTCGGAGGTTTAGTGCCTTCAAGAGAATGAGCTTTGCTAAAACAATTTTGAGGGATGAGAAACATCATCCCCCTTCTTTTTTCTTTTATTTTTCCCCTAAGCCTGTACTATATTATTAATTTCATCCATCTTCAGAGTACATGAATCTCAACAACTTACTCCATACAGAAAAACTAGATATGCTTCTAAATTTCATCAAAGCAAACAATCACTGTGTCATTTCTACTAACTCTGCTACAAATGATTCTCCAGAATCAGCAGTAGTAGCATTCTCACAAACAGATGACCTAAAATTAATTTTTGGATCATTACACGAAAGTCGGAAAAATCAGAATATTCTTAAAAACCCAAATGTTTCTTTGGTCATAGGTTGGAGCCAAGAAAATTATATTACTATTCAGTATGAAGGATTAGCACGCCTTTTGCATGGTGAGGAAAGAGAAAAATATGCGGAGGCACATTGCACAAAAAATCCTGGGTCACGTGCTTTTAAAGATCTTCCAAATCAAGAATATTTTATTATTGAGCCAAAATGGATACGGTATTCGGATGTAATGGAGGATGAAGCGAAGGTGTTTGAAGTTAACTTTAACTAACTTACTATGCGCACCTCATCCACCCAGCTCCCCAAAATCCAGGAACTTATCGACATCATGAAAAAGGAAGCATGGCGGGACCCACCTCATGATAAAGCACAAACCCATTACCCGAAGTTCGACATTGTCATCGAATGGCTCCAGGCTCTTGGCCTCGATCCTTCTCTTTTCACGGCACCTGCTCCTTGGGAAGATATTCTGACACAAGGCGAAAAGATGAAAGCTGAAGTCATCAAACGCACTCTCAAGAACCACTCGGATCCCACCCTCCAAATCATCCTCAAAAAAGTAACAGCATATCTTGGAGAAACTGACACCCCACAAAAATCTGACCTCATTTTTGTTTTCGGAAGCCAAAATATCGCTCGTATGCAGTCCGCGGTTGATCTCTGGAAACAAGGACTTGCTCCAAATATTTTTGTCACAGGAGGACATCCGTATTATCAGGAAACCAGATCTGAAGCTGAAGTTTTTAAAGATTTTGCAATTGATCAAGGAGTCTCTGAAGATAAAATAATCATCGAACCACAGGCGATCACCGTTGCTGATAATGTTCGAAGAAGTATCAATCTTTTTGAAGAGAAAAACATCAAGTATTCAAGTATGATCCTCGTCACTGCATGGTTTGTCCAGCGTAGATCTTGGGCATTCATGTCAAAATATATTCCAAGCGACTATAAACTTTACCGAGTGATTGCACCCGTGAATCCTGACGGCGACTACGCAGAAGACCGTTGGTTTACAAACGAAAATGGCATCAAAATAATATTTGGAGAGTTCGTGAAACTTCGGATCGGCGTTGCTTTAAATACTGCATAATCTACAACTTCCTCCCCTGAATAACCCGTATTAGAACGACGATAATAGCCAAGACAATTAAGAAGTGGACATACCCACCCAAAGTATACGAGCTGACCAAACCAAGAACCCAGAGTACCAATAGAATTACTGCAATTGTCCAAAGCATAGTTATGTTTGCAAAAGGAATATGAATAATATACTCCGTTTATTTAAAATGAACATGGCCATTTCAGAGAATATTAGTATAGTATTAAATGTTTTTTAGGTCTCACCTATGCTCAAATTTCTTTTTGCCCTAGAACAAGTACTTTTCCCGACTGCAACCTGCATTATTTTTTTGATGAACAAAGATACTTTTTCCTATACTTCCGGAGAAGAACATTTCCTCCTTGGTACGTTTTACCTCGTCATCCTTTTTGTATTTTTCATGCAAATAGTTTTGAGCCAATACATTCCCGACAAAAGATACCAACTTATCTCAGCCATTCTCCTCCCATTTTTTCCAATATTGATAGAATATTTTACCGGTACTCCCAAACTCACTTCCCTTATTTTTCCGGGCTTCATTGTATTTTCAGCTTTCATCATTAGCTTCTTCATAATCGTCGTGATTCTTCCACTCTTTTCACTCTTTACAAAAGGAACTACGAAAAATGATGTTAGGAATTACTTTATACTTGTTCTTTTAGAATGTCTGTTTCTCGTCCCAGGTATTGGTGCTCTGTGGATATTTGGGAGACAAATAATTGCATTAGAAACCCCACTGGTTCTCATCACTTCTATGATATCTCTCGGTTGCATTTTATATATTCACATAAAAAAAATCCTTCCGAATTTGATACAAGAGTCCATACTCGGCTAATTTCACAAGTGGAATATAGTTGTATATAAGCTTGGATCTAAGTACAATCCAAGTAGTAATGCAATTAAACACTTTATGCGAAAACTGGTTCCTATTATAGTTCTGTTATTCACACTTATCCCTCGCTCCCTTGCCGCAGGGGTTCTTTTCACCACTGAATATCTCTATAATAAAGAGGCAAAAACATTGATTTTAAACAACGATGCTGGGTCTCCTTCGAGTTCGACACTGCAATTTGGGACTATTTCTCCACAGACACTTAAATGGGATATTGCAAATGCAAGATTCAATTTAAGTAGTAACCTCTTTGTGAATGGTAGTATCTCTGCGGGTGGGAACATCATAACTCTCGACCAAGACAATACCGGCACTCCGCAAAATGTACAAATCATTGCACATCAAGGCACAAGTCCTGATGGGATTTTGCGATACAACGCATCAACCCAGAAATGGGAGATGAGTTCCAATGGAGGCGTTCTTTTTGAGGAAATAGCAACGAAGGGAATATCCCTGGTTTCACCTCCTACAAGCGATCCGCATTTTTATTCTTCCATTTTCTCCGAAGAATTCAACAAAAAAATAAATGATATTACGAGTGACACCAAAGGTGCCAACCAGACCGGAATGGGCGATGGCGGGGGTTGGGGAGTATATGAGTCAAAAAATAACGGGTGCATGTTTTCAACTCCTGATGATACAATCAATGGTATCCTCTCCATAAAGGCAGATACTGTAGATACAGGTTGCTTAACTATGATTGATGACGGTCTTCGTGATCCGAGGATGATGATAAATATTGCCAATCTCCATAGTATTGTTATGAAAGTGTTACCAACAAATGTGGGTGCCACTAATATAGTTTTTGCAGGAATTGGAAATGAGTCTGACGGAGTGACTACAAGCCCCAGTAATTTCATCGGATTTACAAATAATGGCGGTAATACATGGACAGGGAGAACGACATTAAATGGTGTGAGCACAAATGTTTGTCAGGGCCAAATTATCTCAACGACAAAACCCGCAATATTAAAAGTAGAAGTTATAACAAATTCTACTGTAAATTTTTACGTAGATACAGATACTTCAGACGGGATCAATCCTGTGCTATGTGGCACAAGTGTTGCAAATATTCCCACCATCAATCTCGCTCCGCAGTTTGAATATCAGTCTCGAACCGGAGGCACTGCTCCTGCTGAATTGAAAGTGGATTATTTCCGAATGTATTCGAATTAAGGTGAAGTGGATAGTAGAAATACTTGAATGTGCAGTAGACTCGATTCTTGTCGTAACGAACGTGAAGACAATTGAGAGTCGTGCACTTCAAGGATTTCTACTTACTACACTTTCCCCCTCTTCGCATTGACAATAAACGCTTTTTCTATAGTCTAGCCACAGTTTTTTAAAATTTTTATGTCAATCCGAAATATTGCAATCATTGCCCACGTAGACCACGGTAAAACCACGTTAGTAGATACTATGCTTCGCCAATGTGGAGTTTTTCGTGACAATCAAGAGGTTGAGAACTGCGTGATGGACTCTAATGATCTAGAAAAAGAGCGTGGAATTACGATATATTCAAAGAATCTTTCAGTGAATTACAAAGATTGTAAGATTAATATTGTTGATACTCCAGGACATGCCGATTTCGGATCTGAGGTGGAGCGAGTACTTCGAACAGTTGACTCGGTTTTGCTTTTGGTCGATGCATATGAGGGTCCAATGCCGCAAACTCGGTTTGTTCTTCGAAAATCCCTTGAATTAGGTCTGAAACCTATAGTGCTTATCAATAAAATCGACAAACCGATGGCGCGTCCGACCGAGGTAGTTGATATGGTGTTTGATCTGTTTGTGGAGCTCGGTGCCAATGATGAACAGCTGGATTTCCAATATATTTTTACTATTGGAAGAGACGGTATCGCCAAATTAAGTCTGGAAGACGAATCAAAGGATTTAAGTCCGTTGTTTGATATGATTATGACGAGTGTGGCTGAAGCTAAAAGTGTTGATACAGTTCCGCTTCGAATGCAGCCTTCTAACCTTGGATATGATAATTACGTCGGGCGCTTGGCAACGTGCCGAGTATATGAAGGGATTGTCCGAGAGGGAATGAATGTTGCAGTTAAACGAAATGACGGTAGTACAAAAAATGCAAAAATTACCAAAGTATTTACATTTGAAGGGTTAGGGAAAGTCGAAGTGAAAGAAGCACGATCCGGCGATATTTGTGTGATTGCCGGTATTCCGGATATATATGTGGGAGAAACAATTTGTGAAGATAGCAATGCAGAGCCGCTTCCGGCTATCCGGGTTGATCCGCCGACTGTTTCGATATTTTTTATGGTGAACAATTCTCCGTTTGCGGGGAAGGAAGGGAAGTTTGTAACAACGCGGCATATCAAAGATCGTTTGGAGCGAGAGTTGGAAACCAATGTGGGACTGCATGTGGAGATGACGACGGATTCAGATTCATACAAAGTATCCGGTCGTGGTGAGATGCATTTGTCAGTGCTAGTAGAAACCATGCGAAGAGAAGGATTTGAATTACAGCTTTCTCGTCCTGAAGTAATTTTTCATGAAGAGAACGGGAAGAAAATGGAGCCGGTTGAGTATGCGGTGGTGGATGTACCCGAGGAACTCAGTGGTGGAGTTATTGAGAAATTAGGTCAAAGAAAAGGACTTATGAAACATATGAAACAAGAGAATGGTCTTGTACGACTTGAATATGAGATCCCGACACGAGGGCTCCTCGGGTTTCGGGCGGAATTTATCACTCTGACAAAGGGTGAGGGGATTTTGACCCATAGTTTTGCACAGTATGAAGAATTTAAAGGTACCCTTCCCGGACGAAACGCCGGATCTCAGATCGCCGGTCTGCAAGGAGTTACTTCTGCATATTCTCTTTGGAGTTTGCAGGAGCGAGGTCCTCTCTTTATTGGAGCGGCGGTTGAAGTATACGAAGGTATGATTATCGGGGAGCATGCAAAGGGGTCTGATCTTGTTGTGAATCCTACAAAGGGTAAACAACTGACCAATGTTCGTGCTTCAGGTACAGATGAGGCGATCCGCCTTGTGCCTCCTGTGGATATGACGCTTGAAAAAGCGTTAGAATATATAGAAGATGATGAGCTAGTTGAGGTGACACCGAAATCTACAAGAATTCGAAAGAAGTTCTTGAAAGAGAATGAAAGGAAGAAATTTGGTAGATAAACATGAAAGTACAACAGTATTTTGAACTCCCACAACTATTTGTGGAACGAATGACAAACGAGCTTGGGGCTGATGCCGCAGGCTTTTTTGATAGTTTAGAAGGGCAGTCACCAATTGCGATTCGTTTGAATCCTCGAAAAAAATCAAAGTCGGATTTTCCTTCCGATATCCCGTGGGCATCTGAAGGGGAATATTTAAACGAACGTCCTGCATTTTCACAGGATCCATTGTTTCATCTTGGAGCGTATTATGTCCAAGAGCCAAGTTCAATGATGTTAGAACAAATTTGGAATAACATCTCACCATCGCTTCCGGAAAATCCTGTAGTGCTCGATGTCTGCGCGGCTCCCGGAGGCAAATCGACACATTTGCTTTCACTGATGAATGGTCACGGTGTCCTTGTTGCAAATGAGGTTGATCCTGTTCGAAACAAAATCTTGTTAGAAAATCTCATAAAATGGGGATTCTCCAACGTCGTTGCAACCAGATCAGACACGAAGTTTTTTCCTGGTCTATCACGAATGTTTGATGTAATTTTAGTGGATGCTCCGTGTTCAGGAGAGGGCATGTTTCGGAAAGATATGTTTGCACGTCAGCAGTGGTCCGAGAGGCTAGTGCAGGATTGTAGTTTTATTCAGAAGGGGATTATAAGTAATTTGATGAAATGTTTAAAATCCGGAGGATGTTTGATTTATTCAACATGCACGTTTTCTAAGGAAGAGAATGAGGATATTGCAGAGTATTTGATTCAAAATTTTGGTGGAGGAATGATTTCTCTGCCCGGAATAAATGATTTTGGAGGAGTTGAAAATAGAGGAGTTTATCATATGTATCCGCACAAAGTGAGGGGCGAGGGGTTGAGTTTTTTTGTGTGGAAAAATACTAGTGCAGTAGAAATAAAAGAAAAAAAGCTGAAATCCTTTCCCTCAAAAAGCTCAAAATCTTTTCATGTGCCCAAAGGTGTTGTGTATCCAGAATCAGATATTTTATTTGAATTTGAAGATGAAATCTACCATTCTTCAAAATTGAAAAAAGAGGTTTTGGATAAAATTCATGAGCAACTACGTGTG
>CAYGEY010000017.1:0-20530 GCA_964349065.1 uncultured Candidatus Peribacteria bacterium
AAGTAACACCATATCTTTCCGATCTTGCCTTAGAAAGTGCAACAGTAAGAAAGATGTACTTCTTTGATCCGAAAAATGAAAATATCCCTGCAGATACTGAGCGAGATCTATTATCAGAAAAAGCAAACACGAATACGAAAGGCCTTGTAAACAAGTTTGGAAATCGAGTACTCTTCCTTCTTTCCTATACCTGTGCTGCTAACTGTCGTTTTTGTGAACGACAAGATCGAGTAGGAGTTGGACTCGATCAATTTGGAAGGTTAAAAGATACAGAGATTGATAAGGCCATTGAAACAATTAGGGCCGATTCAAATATCAAGGAAGTAATTTTCAGTGGAGGTGATCCTTTAACAAATCCAAATGGCCTCAAGCATGCATGTGAATTATTAAAAGAAATTGATCATGTAAAAATTCTTCGAATTCACACAAAGTTACCAATGCAATTACCATCAAAAGTAAATTTTGAATTGTTAGAAGAGTTGGTAAAAACAAAGAATACTTTTTACTTTTCAATTCATGTGAATCATCCCGATGAACTAAATAATACAACCCTCCCTGTCCTCCAAAAAATTAGGGATATGGGATATATCATGTTAGCCCAATCAGTATTTTTAAAAGGTATTAATGACAATGTAGAAATACTTGAAAAGATGTATTCCACTTTAGCAGAAAACGGAATCCGACCGTATTATCTTTACCACTGTCAAGAAATACCGACAACGAAGCATTTCGTCATTGATCTTCCAAAAGAAGTTGAGTTGATGACACAATTAAGAGAAAGATTGTCAGGACTTGCATGGCCTCAACATGTAATAGATTTACAAGGTACAACAGGAAAAGTTATTGTCCCGACGAACCATTGGGATACTGATTTATCCAAATGCAAAGATTACTTTGGAAATTCAATTACACCAATCAAATAACCTAACATAATATTTATGAATGATTCTTATAACAAAGAACTTGTGCCGAGTAACTCTATAGTTGAAAAGAAAGAAAATGCACTAGCTTTATTTAGCGGTGGTAAAGATTGCGTTTATTCTATGCAAAAAGCATTAGATTATTATAACATCATTTTTATGACTAGTATTATTGATGGTAGTGGAAATTTGCAACTTACAGATGGCATTGAAACTGATAGAATACTAAGAAGAGCACAACATTTATTATTTAACATTCCAAATGTAGATTTCGCACTTCTAATTAAGAATAATTCAGCAAGCGAATCCATGCTGAATTTATGTAAAATGATTGAAATATTTGCACATAGTTATAAGTGTAACACTATAATTACCGGTGATTTGTGGCATAAGGATGGGATAGATAAAATAATTCAAAAACATACTAACCTGAAGGTATTCAGCTCATCATTAAAAAAATGCCCAGATCCAAAAGCAGCGACAGATTATCTCATTAATATTATTCACCTTGGAATTGAAGCAGTCATCTCAGGAGTACGTAATTCAGACTTACCTGAAGATTTCATAGGAAGAAAACTAAACTTGGATCTAATAAAAGATCTCAAACAATACCCAATTGATATTACAGGCGAGAATGCTGAATATCAAACATTTGTAACGAATGCTCCAATGACCAAGAGATCAATGTCTATTAAATCCTTTGATACAGAAAAAGTATCTGGGATGGATTTGCAAGGACACACTTATACCCGTATGAAGAATGTTACCTACCATATAGATACAAAATAACATATCCGTTTTTCTCTAATTGAGAGCCTTACTCTTATTATACCTCTCCCGCAAACTCTTCTCACTCCCGATCGCCGTATCGGGACTTTTGCATTCCTCACAAATCGGCCGAACGAATTTCTCTTCATCATCAAGCACAAACAATCCGGCATGCCCGCACGCTTTGCACATATACATAAGCCTCCCAAGATCAATATCTTTCGGCAACATCATCGTACGACTCTCCTGACGCTCAAGCATCCCCAGCACCTGCTCCTCCATTGCCTTAGCTCTGGCTGTATCTTTGAGGGGATCACCCGTTGCAAGTTTCCCTGAAAACGACTCCCCCGCTAAGTTCTCTTCTCGCATTGCCATATGAGCATTTTTACAAAATGTGAGGCGATTGTAGCAGGATTTACACAGAGTCGCAATACTTGCACTTGTCATTTACAAGAGATTGGGTAGACTCTGCATTGTCTACATTTTGCCGGCATAGCTCAACTGGATAGAGTACTTGGCTTCGAACCAAGGGGTTGTAGGTTCGAGTCCTGCTGCCGGTACCATGCACTCGTAGCTCAGTTGGATAGAGCGTTGGTTTGCGGAACCAGAGGTCGCAGGTTCGATCCCTGTCGGGTGTACCAGATTATACATTTGTATTATGGACAATAAGGAAATCCAGAAATTATATACAAAGAAAGCTTCCTTCTACCATTTTTTGTTTGTGGATTTTTTGGGAATTGGTAAAAGAGCTGAGAATTTTTTTCGAAAATCAAAATATGTAAAATCGGATATTAAAATATTGGACGCGGGTTGTGGCACAGGAAATGCAACACGAGGATTGTATAAAATTACAAAAGAGAGAAATTTGAAAGATGTCACATTTCATGCGTTTGACCTGACAGAAGCCATGTTAGAGGTCTTCAAAGAATGGATCAAAAAAGCCGGGGTGAAAAATGTTTCACTAAAGCAAGCGAATGCTCTTGAATTAGATAAACTCCCTTCAAACTGGAAAGACTATGATATGATTATATCAGCCGGTATGCTAGAATACGTACCAAGAGAGAAAATGAAAAAAGCTGTGCATGGTTTAAAAGATTTACTTAAAAAAGATGGCACTCTTGTGGTTTTTATCACAAAACGCAATCTCATCACGAGACTATGTGTAGGTTGGTGGTGGAAGGCAAATGTGTATAGTAAGGAAGAACTACAGAATATTTTTGAAAGTGCAGGATTTCAACATTTCACAATAAGAAGAATAAACTGGCATTTTATGTATACAGTAGAAGCCAGGAGGTAAAAATATCTATTCATCATCTCCAAAGGCCTCTTCTAATGTATAAAATTCTCCATTTGCTATTTCCTCATCAGCTTTTTTGAGAGATTCTCTCAAACCAGGCACTTTCATAAGTTCAGCTGTTTCAATAAATCCATCAATATGATTTTGAATATCTTCAAAGTTTTTATATGATTCCAAATAAAAATTTTCATCTGTAATTCCTGTAATCATTCTACTTAAATTATCCTTCTTTTCCTCATGATAGAGTGCAAGAATGGGAGTAACCGGTAATCCCCTTTCAGGCTTTAATAAAGCACGCTCAATCTCCATTCCAACCCCATGACTTGGAGCATTAATTAATGCAACAATGTAGTCTGTCTGGTCAACCCAATTAACATCAATGAGACGTACCTTTACAGCAAAATCAAGATCTTTGTATGATTCCAAAACGTCCTTATCTACATGTTTAGCCAAAATTTCATCCCTCTCTTCCTGTGTTCTTCCTGCAACATGTTCACTCAAAACATCAGCACCATTATCTGCCATATATCTAACAATTCGCCATGGAAGGTCTTTATCCTCCTCCTTTGCTCCAAATATCGAGCCGGAATAATAAATTTTCATTCCTTTGAATGGTTTCATAAATATATGGTTAATTTCTAGTTCAAGAATATAGATTTAAGTATAATAAGTCTACTAGAAAATATATAAACTATTGTAACAAAGTAATATAATGAAACATTTATATATATTTGACAAATATAAGATTTTAACTATTCTAAAGGCAAAATTTTAGAAGGAGAAATGCCGTGCCAACACAACACATAATCCGCGAAACGAAAAGTGCTAATCAAGCACTGGTTGAGCGGAAGCAAAAAGAAAAAGAGGAAAAACAACAAAACTCTCTCTTAAATAAACTAAAGAGAAGTATAAAGCAAGTCCTGCATCAGGAATTCTTACTGATTTGGATTTCAATGGCACTGGCAGTTTCTGCCGTGCTTCTATCTTTCTTAACTTCAGTTTACTATAACTGGAAACCGTAAAGATTCTAATCCTTGGGACAGCCTCGCTGTCCCCCTATTTATTGACAATACTCAATATTAGACTAGCTTATAAAAAAACAAAGGATGAATAACAATGGCGCTCCCATTACGATCCCAAAGGCAAGCTGAAGAAGAACAAAAAAAGAAAAAACCTGAACCAATAAAGTTCAGGGAATCTTTCAAAGAGTTCTTCACTTCACGTGAAGAACAATTAGAGCCTGTAGTAAAGATATTAAGTGCTACAGCGCTTATGATAAATTTGGTTTGGGCTTCAATTCTCATGTTTGTCAGATGAGATCAGAACTCACACTACACCCCGAGACAGCCTTCTGTCACGGGTTTTCCCTATGCACCCAAACTCCCCAGCCACCTCTCACAATCAAGCGCCGCTTGACACCCCATCCCCGCCGCAGTGATCGCCTGTTTGTACACATGATCATACACATCTCCAGCTACAAAGACTCCCTCTATATTCGTCATCGTGCTTTTTCCATTTTTTATTATATACCCTGCCGCATCTGTGGTTATCACTTCCTTAAACACCTTTGTATTCGGCATATGCCCAATCGCCACAAATATACCGTCCATATCCATCTTCTTCTTCTCACCTGTTTCTACATTATGTAGCTCTATTCCGATCACAAACTCTTCTCCGAATATTTCACTAATTTCACTATTCCACAAAAACTCAATTTTCGGATCTGCAAATGCCCGATCTTGCATCACTTTCGACGCCCGCAATGTATCTCGCCTGTGTATCACATAGACTTTGGTTGCAAACCTCGTCAAAAATGTCGCCTCTTCCATCGCACTATCTCCACCTCCAACGACACAAATCGTTTTCCCTCGATAAAAAAATCCGTCACATGTCGCACATGAAGACACTCCATGCCCAATCAACTTTTTCTCATTTGGTAATCCCAGCCACCTCGTATCAGACCCTGTAGCAATCACCACTGACTCTGCCTCAAACTCTTTATCTTCCACGCTTATTTTAAACGGCCTCTTCGAAAAATCCACTTTTGTCACATTATTCGCCACAAACTTCGCACCAAATCTTTCTGCTTGTGCCCTCATACCTTTCATCAATTCCGGACCCATGATCCCTTGCGGAAACCCAGGAAAGTTTTCCACTTCGGTCGTCATCATCAGTTGTCCTCCAGGCAAAAATCCCTCCACCACCAACGGCGCCAAATTGGCCCTCGCCAAATATATTGCAGCTGTATATCCACTCGGCCCGGACCCGATCACTATAACTTTTTCCATAATTGTTTCTATAGAATACGCATACTGTATAACTCATATTCTACCAAAATCAAAACGAAGTGAAATATTGATTTAATGAGGAGTCTTGAATTTTGTAGAAATTATGTTTGAGGAGTATCAGGGCGATCATAATTTCGGAAATTCAAGAATCCTCATCTTCAACATTTCATTTCCAAAAAAACAAAATTCATGCTTAAATATGTACGATATTTATTCATAAACTTATTTTATGTCTGACGATGCCTTACGATTTTTTGAACAAGAATCAACAAAGGTGATAGACCATCTGAAACAAGAGCTTTCTAAACTACAAACAGGACGTGCCAGCAGTGGTATGGTTGAGCATATTTTAGTTGATATGTACGGATCTTTTCAACCCCTGAAAAACATAGCATCAATTTCAATACCTGATAGCAAAACAATCACCATCCAGCCTTGGGACAAAACTGCTCTCACAGCCATCGATAAAGCGATCCAACTTGCAGGTCTCGGGATCAACCCAAGCAACAACGGTGAAAGCATCATGATGAATCTCCCCCCGATGAATGAAGAGCGTCGAAAAGATCTCGTAAAAGTTATCAAGAAGATGGCAGAAGAATCAAAAGTATCTCTTCGAATGTCGAGGCAGAAAACTCTTGATAAAATCAAAGCTGAAGATTTACCTGAAGATCTACAGAAAGGTATGGAAAAAAGACTGCAGGACATGGTGGATACGGGTAACAAACAATTAGACGAACTTGTCTCAAAGAAAGAAGTAGAAATTATGCACGTATAATATTATTTTCAACAATGTTTACAATTTTAGGCTCAATTATAGCATTTCTTATTGTCTTCGGACTCCTCATCCTCATCCATGAATGCGGACATTTTCTCGCAGCAAAATTTTTCAACGTCAAAGTTGAAGAATTCGGCATAGGCCTACCTCCAAAAGCAATGAGATTATGGAAAAAAGGTGAAACCGAATATACACTCAACTGGCTCCCACTTGGAGGATTTGTCAGGCTTTATGGAGAATCAGATCCAACTGGAAAACTAAAAAAAGACCCACGCAGTTTCGCGGCACAAAAAGTCTGGAAGCGAATAATCATCGCAGGAGCAGGAGTATTTATGAACTTTGTCCTTGCATATGTACTTTTAGTGATCGCTTTTAGTCTTGGCATGAAACCACTTTCGATCTTACCTGACGACAGCATCCCATTTTCTTCGAAAGAATCATATATCATCACATCGCTTTCTTTTGCTGAGAAAAATCATATCATTACAAGAAATCCTGATTTCGTAGCAGAAGAAGTAGTGCTCAAAGATGTGAGCAAGGATTCTCAGGCAGAAAAAGCAGGATTTACAAAAGGTGATTCTTTACTCAAAATAAATGACTCAACATGGAAAGACTTCCCTGAGTTTTATTCAAAAGTGAAGGCTATCAAAACTACTGAAGTAACTGCATTTTTAGTAAAACAAACCAATGGAAAAGAGAAAACTATAACTATTACAAAAGCTGAAGGTCCTTTTGGTTTCCAGTTTAAACAAACTGATCCTTATGTATCTAGTATCACCAACAAACCCATGACATCAATGGATGACATACCAACGTACAAAATACCTCTTTTGGATGTTCCATTGCTTGCCGGAAAAGAACTTTTCACTATAACTTCATATACATTTGAAGGTGTAGGTACGCTCGTCTCTAGCATCGTCCAAAAATTCGCCATTCCAAAAGATATCGGAGGACCGGTACAGATCGCGGAAGTCGTACATAATGTCAATGTTCAAGCAGGTATACCGGCACTCATATTACTTATGATTATTTTGAGCATTAACCTGGGAGTAATCAATATCCTGCCTATCCCAGCCCTCGATGGAGGCCGAATTCTATTTATGCTCATTGAACTCTGCGGAAAACGAATCAGTGAAAAACTGGAAACAAAAGTCCATTTCATAGGATATGGATTGTTACTAGTGTTACTCCTTGTGATCACAGCTCACGACATACTACGTATTTTTTCTTAAAGACATATGCAGATTTTTGGAGCATCATTTTTTGAATCAGTCAGCCCATGGGTCGTACTCTACCTCCTTGGAGGACTCCTCGCCTCGATCCCTCTCCTGATTTGGGGATATCTTTTTTATAAAAAAGACCCAGAGAGAAAAGATGTCATTATCCTTTCCTTCAGTGCAGGAGTCATGTCCGTCGTCCCGATTTTCCTAGTCATTGGAGCCATGGGCACCAGCCCTCTCAAATTCGGATCATTTGAATTACCAGGACTAAATGTATATAAAATGCTCGGTGATGCCGTATCACACGGAGGATTTGAAAAACTCACTGCATACATCGCCGTTTCCATACTCTGTTTCTTTGCGATGTACATCGTGGTCGGGTTAGTTATCTTTTTACTCGACCTCATTTCCGGGGAACAAAGTATAAAATCATTTGAAAAAATCCTCGGAAGATCCGTAGAAGCACCACTCCTTTTTATTACACTGGGAACGTTAATTGGAGGAGTTGCTTTCCTTTTTGACTGGTCACTTGAAAAAGTCTTATATATGAACCTCCTCGTTGGAGCTGTAGAGGAATTTGCCAAACATCTCGTCCTACGATTTTCGGATGAAAACAAATTTAAAACCGTCGCAGATGCAATCGAGTTTAGTATCATGGTCGCACTTGGCTTTTCTTTCCTGGAAAACATTATCTACTTCGTCGACTATACCTGGCTCTCCTGCGATGCAGGGGCAATCAACAGCGGCGTTTGTACATTCAATGGAGAGATTGGTAGATACGTACGAAATATTGGCTCCGTTAGCACCATGGGAATATTTTTAGGCCGCTCCATCATGTCCACACTCACCCACATCGTTGCTTCAGGAATCTTTGGATATTTCTATGGCCTTGCCAACTTCGCTCCGGATGAGCTCAAAAGCTATGCACTCAGACCAAAAAGCTTGTTCACCAAATTTATGGCAGGCATGCACCGACTCTTACATGTGAAATCAGAGACATTGTTACGCGAGGAAAAGCTTTTAGAAGGAGCTATAGCTGCCATGTTCTTTCATGGAATGTACAATTTTTTCGTTGACCCTGATACGCAGATTTATTTCAGCAAATTCTTTCCACCTGATTCAGTATTACTCAGATTATCCACAATTGGCGTAGCACTGATTATGCTCATATGCGGCCTCACATACATTTTTATTTTGCTTTCAAGGCCACAAAACCATATCGTCTGGAGCAATAAAAGAGTATTGGAAAAAAAGAAAAAACTGGAAGAAGTTGAGGAGAGGCTGACAAAACAATTATCAAATAAATAATATTTTCATATATGAAATCACATCCAAAAGTTATTACAGACAAAAATCTCATTGATGAATTTTTAGAACGCGGTGCAGAAGCTGTCTATCCCACAAAAGAAGCGCTTCGAAAAAAACTCATGTCCGGAGAAAGACTGAGAGCTTATCAAGGATACGACCCAACAGGTAAATATCTCCACGTTGGCCATGCAATGGGTATCCGGGCAATGCGCATATTACAAAAACTTGGTCACGAAGTGATTTTTCTTGTTGGAGATTTCACGGCCAGAGTTGGTGACCCGGACAAAGACGTTGCAAGAAAAATGCTCACTCTCGATGAGATAAAAGCAAATATGGCGGGTTGGAAAGAACAAGCATCGCAATTGATTGATTTTGGAGGAGATAACCCGGTTCAGTTTAAAAGCAATTTTGAATGGCTTTCTAAACTGCGTTTTGAAGATGTGATTGAGCTCATGTCCCACATGACTGTGCAACAAATGTTAGAACGTGACATGTTCGAACGCAGGATGAAAGAAGGTGATCCTATCCATTTACAAGAATTCATCTACCCTCTCATGCAAGGTTACGACTCCGTTGCGATGAATATCGACATCGAGATTTGCGGAGCTGATCAGACATTTAACGCTCTGATGGGAAGGAATCTGGTAAAAGATTATTTAGGGAAAGAAAAATTTGTACGGGCGAATATGATGATGGATGCCCCGGACGGAAGGACAATGAGCAAAACCAAAGGCAATGGGATCAACCTCTCTGACACAAGTGAGGATATGTACGGGAAAGCAATGTCATATCCGGATAATTTGATTACCATGGGGATGAGGTTACTGACTGCCCTGCCTTTGAAAGAGATTGATGGGATTGAGAAAGAAATAAAAAATGGCACAAATCCGATGGAGTTTAAAAAGAAGTTCGCGTTTGCAATAGTTGAGGAGGTGCGAGGAAAGGATAAAGCAATAAAGGCTCAAGAGTTTTTTGAGAAGACAGTGCAAAAAAAGGAATTACCGGATGAAATAGAGGAGATGAAAGTGAAATATGATTCAAAGAATATTGTTGAGTTACTTGTGGAAGTTGGGTTCGTGAGTTCGAAAGGAGAAGCAAGGAGATTGATTGAACAGGGTGGAATTAAGGTTGGTGGAGAGACCGTGGCGGGAATTGATGAAGAAGTTAAAATAACCAAAGATGGAGTGATTGTGCAAAGAGGTAAGAGGCAGGTGGTGAGGGTGGTGAAATAATAGTCCAGTCCTAATCTGTTGACACAAATAAATAGTAATATATCATATTACAAAGTAAACAAAAAAAGGATATAACAAAATGCAAGAAGAAAATTATCTGGACGAAAGTTCTATATTTGAATTTGCAAAAACAGGAAAGTTCTATGTAGCATTCACAAAAAACACATTTGAGATAATTTCATTTCTATCTCGAAACGAACCGGGTAAAAGTGGCCTTCTTGGGCCAATGTTAATCTTCCCCGCTGAAACGCAACCGTCTGTCACTCATCCATACTGGTTTGCCACGCAAAACCCAGATGGAATCCGAATAGCAAATGGTGATTATGAATGGAGTACAGTAGCCATACAAAATGAAACCATAAAATTTTTCTTGGTAGACCAAGAGCATGAGGCCAGAGAAATTGCGTGGAACCAAATGCATCAGGCAATTTGCTACCGTAATTGGGCTGAATTCGATAGAGCTGTATACTCCTATAAGCAATCTTACGAAAATTATTGTAAAGAAAAAACTGAATTTTGCGATAGTATGTATAACAATGACAGTACTCCAGATGAAGTAAGAAATGTTATAAATAACTTTGATAGAGAATGGGTAGATTTTCGCGAAGAAAATCTTGTATCAGGTGAACATTCAGATCATACTATGTTGGCAAAAAATGAGTATCACTTGTTAATAGCCAAGAACGCTTTAGAAATAATGAAATACAAAAATACAAAACAACTGTAAATCTACTAAAGAGCACCCCCGGTGCTCTTTTAAAATATAAAAAATATTACCTCATCCCCAATACACTACAAAACCTCCCCTCAACTTCCCCCAGCGTGACAGACCTATAATGAGAGAAAAATATTTTATCACTCCCAGTATCAAAATCCATCACTTTAATGTTCTTCTGCAAAACCCCAACAGAAATTAACTGCGCCTCATTATACCCAACAATATCCACCGAATACTTCCCATTAGTCAGAACCTTCACAAATTGCCCCCACCCATCAATACCTTTCTGCACCGGATCATCTAAAATATATGACTCCTTATGAATCCCCGGACCAATAACAACCTTCAGCTCCTCCGACCTCACCCTATACACTTTCTCCATCTCCTCCACCACTTTCCTCGCCAACCACAGATCCGTCCCCTTCCACCCACAATGTGCCAAAGCAATCACTTCTTTTTCTGGTGAATAAAAAAATATGGGCAAACAATCAGCCGTGTTCATAAAAAAATATAACCCCTTCTCATTTGTCATCAGTGCATCACACTCAGGATGTTCCATATTGATCATCCCCCTCCCGCGATCCGCAGACGTGATCTGCACAATCTCACTCCCATGAACCAAAGACATACTCACCCCATCCTCAATTCTCAAACCCAAAGATTCAACAAATTCTTTTCGATTACTATTCACTTCCTTAAGTTCCCCCCAATTATAGGACATATTCCCTTCATCACTTGTGGAGATACCGTGTACTATTTCCGGAAAAGATAGTAAGAGTTGAGATTGTTTCATATTTTCTTCGTATAATCAAAATGAAAATACTCCTTCTTCGTCCCAATTTGAAAGCCATGATCTAACATCAGGCCTATCAAATACTCCTGAAGCTCCTGATACTTTTTTGCATCCGGATCTTCTTTCACTTTATAATAATCAATGTACAACGCAGGAGCACCATCCTCCGATCTTCGTAAAAATACTTCTTGATTAGTTTTCTCATCCCAAATCGCCACATCAACAGAAGTCCCGGAGGCATGCGGCATCGCATCCATATTAAACAGATTATCTGTTTCTGCCTTTCCGTATTTCGCCACTCTCCGTTCGTACACAATTTCATACAGCTTCTTCGAACGATATCCTTCCTTCACATACAGCCGCCATCCCCGCAACTGAAGCTGTTTATCGACAGCCAATAACTGAGGAATAAGATCTTTATGCACATACACTTGATCATCCACAACTCCTGCGCTTATAATATCTTCCTTTGTTAATCCGTGATTTGCAAATTTATGCCAGTAAAAATTACTGCCAAGGAGGTTATGGTCACGGATTGAGACAAGTGGAGATTCTGGGTGCATATTCAGTTAAATCAAAGAATTTCTCAACTGCAAAAATCTTTCACCAGCCTCACGTGTTTCATCAAAAATAGGTAATACCATTAGTTCCTCCGGCATAATCCATCTAGCCTCCTCAAGCTCGTCTGTATCCAAAACAAACTCATCATCCTGCACCAATGTATGATATGTAACAAGTAAACGATTTGTATTACTCTGCATATGAATAGAAAAACTTACATGAAATGGGTGCGCATCAGGAATAATCATACCCAACTCTTCTTTTATTTCTCTCAATAAATTCTCCTTAGGTGATCCGTCATTGTTCAATCTACCACCCGGGAACTCCCATAAAGTATCTCCGACACCACGACAAACAAGGATCTTACCATCACATTCAAGAATCAATTTTTGTGCAACCTTACCGACAAAATGTTGAGATTCGTCTTCGATCATTCTGATGATATTTATGAATAATATATTTTCACCAAAAATGGCTCTGAAGGTGGGATTCGAACCCACGACCTGCCGGTTAACAGCCGGATGCTCTACCGCTGAGCTACTTCAGAACGGAACTTTCCATAAAGAAAGCTCCCAAAGTATATTGGATGAACTTTGATTTGCAAGAAAAAATTATTCCTCCACACTAACCTTCACCGTTGCTCGTGTTCTTCGTTTCACAATACGCGCCAACAGACCTCCCAATAATCCAAACACTGTTCCAAATAACAACCCTCCGCTTGAATAAATCACCATCGAACTCAAATATGAATGCTGCGTCCCCTCAACCACAAATGGGATATGCAATGGAGCATATACCTCTTTGAGTTTAGGATCTCTCAAAACCAATGTAAAATCATGCACACCATTCTCCAAATTACTTTCTGATTTAAATACAACTGGCACCTTGTTATTATCTACAAATAAACCAGATGAAAATATTGTTGATCGAAACACTCCAATTGCAGAAAATCCTCCACTCATATGAGCGAAAAACACAGGTGACGTTCCCTGAGTCACTTTTAAATCCCCAACTCCCGCAAAAATATCTGAGACACTTTTCCCCTCAAATTTTGCATCTTCAAGAAACGATAATGATGTAATATCCTCACACGTCACATGAACACGCATCACTTCATGATCGAGAAAATTTATCCAAACATCATAATTTGTTCCAAAACTACATTGCTCATAAAGATTTTCCTCAAATGTAAATATCCCTCTTCCATCTGTTTTAATTTCCTTCTTTGTCACTTTTTCTCCCAAACTAATATTAAAATAAAGTGAGGTATTTTGATATTTACTTACTCCTTTAAAAAACAATGTGCCTCCTCGCGCCATATCATCTCGTACTGGAGTGATGAACCGTAGTTCTTGACCATCACTGAAAATACTTTTATTAAACTCTAACGGATTAGTCCCAAAATCAAAAATTTCTTCACTGTCGGTTAGTCCATCTTTATCAGTATCAGACAATAAAAAACTGGTTCCATAAGCATATTCTTGCATATCCACAAATCCGTCTCCATCACTATCTCTGTAAGAAAGCTCCTGTGCCCTCGTAAACTCTATCGGGACAAATAAACCAATAATAACAAAACATAAAAATACTGCCTTGAGATCAAATTTTTGTTTTAATGTTTGAAGTAAATCCAGAAGCATTTGTTTGACGTATTATGTATTCGTAACATAATACCATATTTGACATGTTTTGTAAAATATATTTATAAGGTAAATAAAACTATCTCTCTCCCCACCCACTGATCTTCCCGACTGTAGAGATATGTTTGATCATACGTATATTCATGAGTCTCTCGCCGATCCATTTGGTGATACAGTTCCTTAGGAATCAAAGGCATCACACTGCCTCCTATTTTTTGTATATTCGTAAGGACGCTTTGAAGCCGTCCTTCCTGCTTCAAACTTGGATAATAAGGAAGAAGAAGACATACAACTGTTCCCTTTTTTAGACCACTTTTCATAGAATAAATCAAATCAGCATATATTTCTTCAAGCTTAATTTTCTCTGCAAAAAAGTCTTCTTTACGTGGAGCATGGGTAAAATTCTTCCCTAAATACCCTTCCGTACAAATACATAATAATGGATATTTTTTCTGCATCTCTTCAAATATTTCAGGTTTCGTTGCATCAGCAACAAAAAGTTCACAAGTGTGTCCCGTACCTAGTAATCTCTTGTACCAAGCTACATTTTCTCTACTTTTCTCCACCATCCCTTCATCAATATCACTTCCTAATGACAATTTTCGCTCCCGAATTGCCTCCATCAAGAGCACACCCGAACCACAAAACGGATCCCATAAAACATGTTCCTTCGTGATATATGGACTTAGTAACGAAATCATGATCTGTGCAAGTTTAGGCGGCAACATCCCTGTACGCATATCCCGCACCGGCTTTTCCATATCTCGCTTTGTATATTCATTAATATTTTGTATCCACAATGATCGCCCGATATACACATATTGACCTTTCTGGCACAAAATCAGTTCAAATCCCTTTTGAAGCACTTTTTCAGAAAGCAGCCTAGCTGTTGGTACATTTTTATTCGTGTCCCTATGGATAAACCTCGCTTTTATCCCTTTGCCCTCCAATAATCGTTTCACTTCTGATAATAACGGCATCTGATATTTTTTATACATTCCATACACATTGATCGCATATGGATATTTACCACTTCCGCCTT
Source organism: uncultured Candidatus Peribacteria bacterium (assembly GCA_964349065.1). GTDB lineage: Bacteria > Patescibacteriota > Gracilibacteria > 1-14-2-50-48-13 > 1-14-2-50-48-13 > CAYGEY01. The sequence continues at coordinate 14,563 of CAYGEY010000017.1, forward strand.
CAAAATCAGTAATTTCCCCTACGATTTCTTTCACATATTCAATGATTTTTTCCTTATCAACCACTTTCAAAACCTCAAAATACTTCTGAACTCCACCCATATTTTGCAAACTTTGTGAAATATCTACCCCTTCAAACACACAAAACTCCCTATCCCAGCTAATGATTTTTGCACTGTTGTTAGACCTCGACAACACTTCCGCAGTTGACAGCAAACTATTGCGTCCTAATATCACCCCATATATTTTATTCATAGTATTTTTATGATATCTTTTTCTACATTACTCGAAAAAAACTGGGCGCAAAAGACTTTTCTGATAATCAACCTCATTTCATGCTTGTATCTCGGGTATACTTTAGGCCAAATAAAAAATAATTCCGAAAAAAATACACCAACTGCTATTCCTACGTTTACAAGTACTGATATCAACCCGAAGATAGCAACAATATCAGTATTAGGTATCTATGATCACACATTGTATGCAACGAGCACCGGCGGGCCACTCCGTCTTGTGTCAGACTCAAATACATATACTCCACAAGAAGATACTCCTTTTGGATTATACCTCCCCGAAAACCCTGATCTTGCAAAAACAACATCCGAGATTTATGACAATCCCTGCATTCTTATGGCTTCCCCAACAGGAAAATACGTCTATCTCAAAAACTCACCAAAGGCAGACAACCTCAAAGAACCAAAATGTTTTACATCACTTTCAGAGGCGATGGATGCAGGATATATATTAAAAGAATAGCTTAAGAAACTCTGATAACTGCATATTTCTTCGTCGTTATCATCATTCATTCCTCGCAGTAGTTACCACTACAGCTGCGTCAGTCACTCTTCAACTCCTTGAACTATACTATTTATCAGAGTTTCCTTTACTTGATGGAAACCATTCCTAATATAGTCGCAGTAAAAATTATAAAACATCTGTGACTTTTTTTGAGAAATTTGAAAAATTACCGGCGATCATTTCATGGACATTCCTCCTGGGACCTTTTATTTTCATAAAATTTTATCCTGAGGCTGTTGCCATTTTCTTTATCATCTTCACACTTTTCTGGCTTCTACAGGGGCTTTCCTATTCATATTTTCTCCTTCGCAGTTATATTGTCTACAAAAAACAAGAAGCACAAGACTGGGAGCAGATCCAAAACAATGTACGAACAGTTCCACACATAGATACATACCTCTACCAGTATACAAACCAAGCAGAGCTCTCTCAAATATCTAAAAAAAATATAAATGACGTAACACACATTGTTATAATAGCTACGTATAAAGAACCATACGAAATTTTGCATGACACTATGCTTGCTTTGCAGCAATCAAGAACAAATAAAGAGAAAATCTTTATCATATTTGCACTGGAACAAAGGGACGAAGAAAATGCAATGAAGAATATTGCACAATTAAAACTTCACTTTTTACCGACTCTTCCAAATATTTTTTATGCACTTCATCCAAAAGACACACCCGGAGAGATAGTCGGTAAAGGAAGTAATATCACATTTGCAGCAAAAACTCTCATTCCTAACCTCATCAGTACGTATAAAATAAATCAGGACTTAGCGATAGTCACAACACTCGATGCTGACAATATTGTCCATCCGGATTATTTTTCGGTTCTCACCTACACATTTCTTAGAACTCCTCAAAATCAACGACAATTGTTTAGCTACCAACCCCTCCCCTTTCTCTACAATAATTATTGGAAAGTTCCAATTTTCGTACGGCTCGTAGCAATCTCTTCAACATTTTGGCATCTTATCGAATCATCTCGCAGAGACAGACTTCGCAATTTTTCCGCACATGCACAGCCACTCAGTTCTCTTATAAAAATAGACTATTGGTCTAAAATCACAATCGTTGAGGATGGCCACCAATTTTGGAGATCATATACACATTTTAAGGGCAATTATGGTGTTATACCGCTATATATCCCAATTTACCAAGATGCAGTAGAAAAAGAAAAATATTGGCAAACGCTCAAGGCTCAGTATATCCAACTTCGCAGATGGGCCCACGGTGCAGAGGATGTGGGATATCTTTCCCAAAAGCTTTTTCAGAAAAATAGTACACTTCCATTCTGGAAAACACTTCTGTACTTAATTCGTCTCATTCAATGTCATGTCATGTGGGCAACTGCACCTGTTCTCCTTATGTTTTCCACACAAATTTTTTCAATTTTTTCTCCATCTTTTGCGACATCTCCAATTTTCTACAACTTCGACCATATCTTAAAAATATACTTCTCCGTCGCAGTCATTGGTATTGTTATCTCTATTTGGATGTCATTTCTACTTTTACCCAAGCCACCACGTGAAGAAACTCTATATAAAAGAATTCTCCTTTGGGCAAGCATCATTCTGCAGTGGTTCCTCCTTCCGATTACCACCATTATTCTCTCATCAATTCCTGCAATTGAAGCCCAGACCCGCATTCTTTTCGGGAAAAAAGTGGCTTTTGTAGTGACTGAAAAAAGAAGATAACACACCTTGGGAAACTTTAATAAATGTTATAGTTCTAGGAGTCAAGGAACGAGTAACGCAGCTGTAGTGTTAACTACTGCGAGGAGCGAATGACGCTGACGACGAAGAAATATGCATTTATTAGAGTTTCCTTTACTTAACGCCACTGTTTTAATAGAATACACCTGTTCACTTCGCCCGGATGGTGAAATTGGTAGACACGCAGGACTTAAAATCCTGTTTCGCTAAAACGAAGTGTGGGTTCGACTCCCACTCCGGGCACCAAAATATTTATAAACAAACACCATGTTCTGCGACGAATTAGTCATCACAGCGATTTCCGGAAAAGGAGGAGACGGAGCGGTATCATATAGGAGAGAGAAATACATCCCCAAAGGAGGTCCGGATGGTGGAGATGGGGGCCAAGGAGGCTCGGTTTTTTTAGAGCTTAATACAAATCTAAGTACATTGTACCATCTAAAGCACAAACATTTCTTCAAAGCACACGACGGAAACCGCGGAGAGGATAACGATAAACATGGAAAAAACGGTGAAGATATCAGCGTACAAGTTCCAGAAGGTACCCTCGTGTATGATGCAGATACAAACGAACTTCTTCATGATATCTCAGTAGACACGCCAAAATACTTGATAGCTCCCGGAGGACGTGGAGGTTATGGTAATGCCCATTTCACCTCATCAACCCGCCAAGCTCCTGATTTTGCTGAACTTGGAGATACATCTACTGAAAAAAAATTACGTCTTGAACTAAAACTCGTTGCCGACATCGGCATCATTGGACTCCCTTCACGAGGAAAATCCACACTCATCTCGGTAATCTCAGCTGCAAAACCAAAAATAGCCGCATATGATTTCACAACACTTGTCCCAAACCTTGGCGTAGTCTCACACAGGGACACCAATTTCGTTGTCTGTGATATTCCGGGACTTATCGAAGGTGCATCAGAGGGCAAAGGCCTTGGACATGAATTTTTACGACATGTCGAGCGCACACGAATGCTTATTCACCTTTTAGATGCAGGACGACTTGACCATATCGTGACGGACATGCAAACCATCAATAATGAACTAGCGAAATATTCTGAGAAACTTGCTAAACTCCCGCAAACGATTGTGATAAACAAATCCGATCTCATTGATAAAGATTTGGAATCCGAAATAACGTTGCTCTTTAAAAGAGAAAAAATCAAAGCTCCGATATTCTATATTTCCGCAGCCACACATGAGGGCATTCAAGTATTACTCGACCACCTGTTAGTATTCCTCAAAACACATCCAAAAGAAATAACATCGGGACCAACCCTTGAAGATGTCATCATCCTCCGCCCACTGGAAGAAGATGATTCATGGAAGATTTCTAAAGATGAAACTGGCCGCACACAGATCACAGGAGATCGTATCGAACAAATCGCTCGTATGACAGACATGTCCAAAACCGGAAGCACCAACAGAGTTTTGGATATACTGCAAAAACGAGGAATTATGCAACGATTAAAAAAATTGGGCTTCCAAGATGGAGATCCAATTTCTATTGCTGGAAAGACGTTTTATTATGAAGAGGAAATATAGTTCTACCCAAAACTTGAAGAAATTTTCAAAAGTAACACTTTCTCAAAATTGTTCAAAAGAGTAATAATTCAAGGCAGACAAAAAAAGTTTTCCGCAGCGTATACAGAAATACGAGAGGAAAAACTTTTTTTGGATAACGCAGAAGTATTGCTCTTTTCAACAATTTTTACCTAGCAAATTCGATTACTCTGTTTTCACGTATCACATTCACTTTAATTTCCCCCGGATACTGCAACTCACCCTCAATCTTCGTGGCAATATTTTTCGCTAGCGTCAGTGCCTCCAAATCAGATACCTCTTCAGGGTTCACAAACACACGAACCTCTCGACCTGCCTGAATAGCATACACATGAGCAACTCCTTCAAAACTCCCAGCAACTGCCTCAAGATCAAGCAATCTCTTGATATAATTTTCTATACTATCTGACCTCGCTCCCGGACGAGCCCCGGAAATTGCATCAGCCGCCATGACCAAATGAGCCTCAAGCGACCCCTGTGGTACTTCATTGTGATGCGCCTCCACACAATTCACGAGTTTTTCATCCATACCAAATTTACGCAAAATCGCAGCACCAATGATCGCATGTGAACCTTCGATTTCATGCGTCACAGCCTTACCGATATCATGAAAGAATCCGGCAATTTTTGCTAACTTCACATCAGCACCAACTTCAGCCGCAAGAGAAGAGGCCAAATATGCTACCTCCATACAATGCTTCAAGACATTCTGTCCATAACTGGTTCGAAAACGCATTCGACCCGCAAGCTTCACCAAGTTCGGATGAATACCCGTAATCCCAAGCTCCATCAACGCTTTTTCACCAAACTCTACAACTAATTCCTCTGTATCCTGCTTCACTTTTTCTACCACTTCCTCAATTCGCGCCGGATGTATTCGCCCATCCTCAAGCAACGTTTCAAGAGACTTCTTTGCGACAAACCTTCGCATCAAATCAAATCCTGAAATCAAAATAGATCCAGGCGTATCATCCACGATCACATCAACACCAGTCAGCCTCTCAAAAGTATTAATATTTCGCCCTTCTCGCCCGATGATCCGACCTTTCATATCGTCATCTGGGATGTTCACGATAGTCGCCATCGACTCACTCGCCACCTCATTTGCATATTTCTGTATTGCCAACGTCAACATATTCTTTGCTTTTTTATCAGTCTCCTGCTCAGCGCGCTCCTCCATTTTTTTGATATGTGCAAGGATTGCTGGTTCAAACTCAGCTTCATATTTTTTCAAAAGCACATCCTTCGCATCCTCTTTTTTAAGTCCGGAAATACGCTCCAACTCCGTTTTTGCTTTTTCTTCCACTACCTTTACAGCCTCTTCCTGTTTTTTCAGTTCCTCCACTTTCTCTTCTAATTTATTTCTTGATTCATCCAACTTCTCCAATTTCTGATCCAACTGCTCCTCACGAGAAATGAGCCTTTTTTCAATCCCGTCAATTTTTTCCCTCCTTGCTTTTTCATCTTCCTTTAATTCCCGATCAATACGTTCAGCCTCTTTCCTCGCAGCATCCAAAATACCGGACTTCTTTTCTTCTGCCTCACGAATCATCTTACTTGCAGCATCTCCAGCATTTTTCTCAGTATTCTTTATCTTAGACTGCATAACAAAAGCACCGGCGCCTCCTCCAGCAACCAGACCCAGAACAATAAAAATTATTTCATTCATAATGTACTTGTAATTAATGTGAAAGCACTTGATTTACAACGCAGTAGAACTTATGCTAAGACAAAATAATATGCCAAAAATATACTACTGCCGAAACCTTTCACGAAAGTTATTCTAAGTGAATATAGAAAGAAACGAAACAAAAGTCAAAGAATATGCTCAAAGTAATTGACATATCTTAATTTTGATATTTAATTGTTTTTATTGTATAATATAC
>CAYGEY010000018.1:0-16619 GCA_964349065.1 uncultured Candidatus Peribacteria bacterium
AATTCATCTAATGAAACCAAAGTAATCCCATCAACATTTTTTTGTGATCGATTGTAGGCAATTACTTTCATTCCAAACCCTATTCCAATTTGTGCTACATGTGAGCCAATACTTCCGAGGCCGATAATACCAAGAGTCTTTTCGGCAAGGTTGAAACCAAGATATTGCTTATGTGAGTGTAATCCCGGGTCAATTTGAAAGGGGGAAATCCTCATTACCACGTCCCCAATAGGAATCTTTCTACTTACTGCAAGCATAAGTGCAAAAGTTTGTTCTGCTACTGACTGGGTCGAGAATCCCGGAACATTGGTGACCTCTACCCCCCCCCTATGGGCAGCAGCAACATTTACTAGATCATATCCAGTAGTATTTAAGGCGAGAAGTTTAAGTGTATTTGTACTTTTAAAAACTTTTTGGTTGAAAGGTGCGATGTAACAATCTCCGATAGCAACATCAGTATATTTCAGTCTTTCAATTACCTTTTCTTCTGTGTCAGTATTTTCATAAATAGTCAGCTCGCCAAGTTCACGCAGTTGTGCAAGGTGGGTTTCGCTAAAATAACTTTCGTTGAGGATAGTGATTTTCATATTGTGTTTTCAAATAATTTCTACTCAATTATTTAGATTTATCACTTTTTTCGCAAGATATTATTCTACACACTCCACTTATCTATGAAGAAGAGATTGGCGAATATGATATATATCCATCTATTTCTGGTGTCACACCATGAGCTTGTCGAATGGTGGATCCTAAGGGATTCGAACCCTTGACCTCCTCGGTGCAAACGAGGCGCTCTAGCCAGCTGAGCTAAGGACCCATAAAAAATGACGTTGCCAATCTACTATATCTCACCTGTTGTGACAAGGTTTTACAAAAAATATCCCTACCTCAACCTGCCCCCTCCCAAAAGTGGTGAAAAAATCATTCCTAAGAAGCTTTCTAATGTTCCGGTCATGTAGACAAAGAAAATCACTGTGCACAAAATGCCGACCAGTTTAATCCCCGTCCTTGTGCCCCCTGACATGAAGTGTTTCTCTGCCCACGCCCACCTCCCGGTCATATTAAACACTCGTTCGTTATAAATGGTGATCAGTAACCCAATGATGACTCCGATCAGACCGATGAAAATTCGCATGAAAATGTAGGATGAATAAACATCACCACTCTACCTCAGCTCTAAATCGACACAAGATTTTACACTACATCTTTCGCTTTCTCCCTATCCCAATCCCCTCGCCATTTCCAAAAATATTTAAGTAAGTCAAAGAAATGAATCCACGCAAGTTTTTGAAATAATGGCTTAATAAAGCCATGACCAGACAGTCTCTTCTCGCTGTGGTGAGCAATAATCCTTGGAAAATATACAACCTTCCATCCCTTCTTCCAGAACTTCTTACAAAGATCCGGATCACCTCCAAAGAGGAATAACTTTTCATCAAAAAGTCCAACTTCCTCCATCATGGATTTTCTTATAAACACACAAGCGCCAACGAGCCAATCTACTTCCTGTGTCATATTGCTGTCTGCCGTCCACATCAGAAAGTTTTTCATCCTGTTTTTGAAGTATGCATATTTATGCAGAAATTTAAGTCTCTTAATGAAGAAGTCCTGTGGGTGCATAAACTTTCGAAAACTGTCCTGCACCTTCCCACTCTCGTAAATAAGCTTGGGTCCTAGGATTGCAATATCCGGGTGTTTGTCCATGTATTCAATAGCCTGTTCAACCATCCCCTGTGTAATCGCTACATCAGGATTGTGGAGCATAATATATTCACCGGTACTTCTGCGAATCCCCGCATTATTTCCTTTGTGAAATCCCCCGTTTTTCGGCAGTGGGATAATAGTGATTTTCTCTCCGAAATGATCACGGAAAAAACTTACTGAGTTATCTGTAGAGCCATTATCCACAAGTATTACTTCATGCTCGACTTTTGGGGAAATTTCAAAAAATGTCTTCAATGCATTAGCATATTTTTGCTTGCTCGAATATTTGTGATTGCTGAAATTAAGCCCAATAACAGATAGTTTCACGTTTCAAAATAATGGTATTACACGGGCATTATTGACGTAATACAACAAATTTACAAGCTTTTCTATTCAAAGGCTATATCAAACTTATACATCCCCATAGAACAAAGCCCTGTAATATTCGTTCCAGCTTTTTGCGCAGGTATATTAATACTCGTAGTTCCGCTTTCCGGAAGCAGTTTTGTAATACCAAGAGATGGTATTTTTATAGATGAAGAACAATCAAATGTTTCATTTGTTGCAACTTCGAGTTTAGTAGGCATTCCCGCTTTTGCAACAATTTTATTGGGAGAATACCCGCCTTTTGCCGTCATCTGAACCACCTGTTCACCATTCTGAATTGTAGCCCTTCCGGATGAGCCTCCTCCGAAATTATGTGCAAATACAAAGATGACTCCGGCAATAAGAATGCCGCTAGCCATGATGCTGATGATTTTTCCAGTGTTGTTTTCCATGTTATATTGTGAGAAATGAAGGGATAAACCCGAGCCCTGAAAGCCCGGTAAGTAATGTAAAGAGTCCAAGGCCTATGACGATGATACCTGCTGTTTTAAGAAATAACTTTGCGAATGATGTATGTGCAAGTGATAGCGATCCAAAGGAGAGGAGTGCTAAAACCGGGAAAGTACCGAGCGCAAACATAAGCATGGTGACTCCTCCTGATATCCATGATCCGCTTGAGAGTGAAGCGACCTGCATGGACTGAGTAAAGCCACACGGCAAGAAGAATGTTCCAATTCCGACTAAAAGTGGCGCTAAAAATCCGGTTTCGATTTTTGTCAGTTTATCAAAAAATTTTCGTGAGACGAGAGATTTCTTTTGAAATATATGAATACCAATGAGGTTAAATCCAAGGCTTATCATGATGATTGAAACAATAATCCCAAGTACTGATGTTATGGTGAAATTAATAGAAATACTTTGTCCGATATACCCAAGAACACTTCCAAGTACAAAGAATCCGCCTATGCGACCTAAATGAAACATAATGATAGGGCGAATCCCGCCTCCCGCCTCAGCTACTTTTGAAGAGAGGGATAGGACGAGTCCCCCGATCACGGCTAAGCAACTTGAGAGTGAAGCAATAACTCCCACAAGTAATGCTCCCCCCATAGTCAATCCTCCGCCGGTATTGATAGAAATGATGCCACTTTTTTGAAGAAGAAAAAATAGCATGAGAAATGCCAGGCCTATGGGGAGAGCAATCCAGATATCAGAGTTTTTTTTTGTAACAATGGGTTCTATACCAAGGGTATACCCCATTTCTTTCAGAAGAATATTCCAAGAATCCATCATGTCTTCTTGAGACAATTCAAAATTTCCTGTAACCGTTATATTCTTTTTTTGTAAATCAACCGTGACAGATTTTACCTGTGGGTCCTCAGAAATGATATCCTCAATCAGAATTTTGCAAGATTGACAATGTGTGCCACTGACATGAAATATATAGGTTTTCATAATGTCTGAATAAATAATAGAAAATGAAATATTTTACTCCGTCCCTCCCAATTTTTTATTCCAAATACTAATCCCGTTTGGCATTTCCCCAACAGGAATCTGGTCTATTTCTTTATTAGACCTAGTATCTATAACCGAAACGGAATTGCTGACTAAATTGGTAATGTACACGAAGTCACCTGCTTTATCAACCACTACCCCATGAGGTGCCTTGCCGGCCTTGATAGTTTGATCCACATTTTTTTCAGAAATATTTATACGATAAACCTTATCGCCTGTTGGCTGTCCAAAATAATACCCCTGATCTGCTACATATAAATATTTTGAGTCGGGCGTTGAATAAATCTGTATCGGTCCCTTGGCATCACTTGGAAGGTCAATATATCCCTGTTCATTTGTCTGAACTTTTACCCATGCCACCTTTTTACTTTCATATATAGTCGCAAAAACATATTGGCCATCTGGCGTAACTGCTGTTTGTACTGCAGATCCTGAGAGAGGAAAATACTGTATTTTCCCTGATTTTCTATCAATTGAAGCCATAGCCTTTTTGCCCATTAAGGCCACAAAAATTTTAGAGTTGTCACGAAGCATTCGTAAACCATGGGGACCACTGTTTTGTCCAAAATCAAATATCTCATTAATTCTATTCTTCTCAATATCATATGCGAACACCTTTCCTTTTTCCTGTGAACTTATATATGCAGTATCTCCTTGTTTATTTATAACAACATGTGCCAGATGCGCATCAATAGCTATTGAAATATGATCAACGACCGTATCAGTAAGTGGATCTATAATAATAATTTTATCAAATAATCCATATGTTGCTTCTGCCATTTTAGATCCACTCATATTATCAGTTTTGTTTCTATTTACATTCGCTGTTACTATTACATTCCTCCCGTCCGGAGAAACTTGTACATTATGTGCCATATAATCAACCATTACTCCATTAATCTTCTCTGACAGATCTATTGTTCGAATAACTTTTCTTGTTTTCGTATCAATAACACCAACTTTTCCTATAGCTTCAAGAGCCACATAAATCTTTTCATCATAACCTTCACTTGTGATCTTCTTAGTTTGAGTGCCGGCAAGAAATGTGCTTATTACGACTGGAGAAATTGCGAGAAGGACAATAAGTACAAAGTATAATTTTTTCATGGTAAAAATATGTGAATAAAATATTATAATTTTTTCATTTTCAATCTCAACGAATTTCCCACTACCGACACGCTCGACATCGCCATCGCAAATCCTGCAAATACTGGCGAAAGCATCCATCCGAAGATTGGGAAAAACATGCCACTAGCTAAAGGTATCCCAACTATGTTGTACACAAATGCCCAGAATAAATTTTGTTTAATTCCCCGCATGGTGATTTTAGAGAGTCGAATTGCTTTCACAAGTTTGGAAATATCACCATGAAGTAACGTAATACCTGCAGATTCAATTGCCACATCAGTTCCTGTAGCCATTGCAATTCCCACGTCTGCCTGAGCAAGTGCGGGAGCATCATTCACCCCATCTCCTGCCATTGCGACAATTTTACCACTTTTTTGGAGTTCATGAATTTTGTTCAATTTATCTTCGGGCATAACTTCAGCCACAACCTCATCTATTCCGATGAGATCTGCAATATGCTGTGCGGTATTTTTATTATCTCCGGTGAGCATCACAACTTTAATCCCGAGTTTGTGGAGATTTTCTACAGCGAGAATGGCTTCGGGCTTGACGCTATCTGCAACCATAAACACCCCTAAGATCTTCTCTTTGCTTGCAAGAATGACAGGAGACTTACCTTCAAGAGTTTCTTTTTCTATAGTTTTCGTATCAATTGAGAGTTTCAAATCATGCATAAGTTTCATGTTTCCCGCAAAGTACATTGTTTTATTTATTGTACCTTTCACACCTTTTCCTTTGATTCCTTCAAAATCTTTCACACTATCAATAATTAATTCTTTTTCCTGTGCTGAGGCAAGTATTGCATTTGCGATTGGATGTTCAGATTTATTTTCAAGTGCCGCAAGTATTGCAAGAAGTTCATCGTCAGATTTATCAGACATATTTTGAATAGACACAAGTTCCGGTTTTCCATGGGTGAGAGTTCCTGTCTTATCTACAACAACTACATTTACCTTATGGAGCTTCTCAAGCGTCGTTGCGTCTTTGACTAGGATTCCTTCACGAGCCCCCTTTCCTACTCCGACTATAATCGCAGTTGGGGTTGCTAAGCCAAGTGCACAAGGACAGGCTATGACGAGAATACCTACAAATGACACAAGGCCATAAGACAATGCTCCGGAGAATCCAAAGTAATTAGTTCCAATGAGAAGCCACGCATCAAGAGCTAGAACGGCAAGTACGAGCACAATCGGCACAAACACTGAAGAAATTTTATCGGCAAGAGCTTGGATGGGTGCCTTGCTTCCTTGAGCATCCTCCACCATTTTGATGATTTGTGCAAGCAGTGTCTCTGACCCTACTTTTGTAGCCTTGAATGTAAATGAACCTGAAGTGTTGATTGTCCCTGCAACCACCAAATCACCCGCATGTTTCGACACCGGCATCGGTTCTCCGGTGATCATAGATTCATCAATATATGAATTCCCTTCTACAATCACACCATCTACTGGTATTTTTCCGGCAGGTTTGATAATGATGATTTCGCCATGTTTAACTTGATCTATGGGGATTTCCATTTCTTTGCCACCCCTAATGACGAGTGCGGTTTTTGCCTGAAGGTTCAAAAGTTTTTCAATGGCATCACCGGTTTTGAGTTTTGACCTGGCTTCTAAATATTTTCCAAGGGCAATGAATGTGATAACAACAATGGTGACATCATAATAGCTTTGCTCAACGTTGAGGAATTGCTGTAAATTTTCTTCAAATGCAGAGATGATAAAACTGTAAAGGAAAGCAACGGATGTACCAATACCAATGAGAGTATCCATATTAGCTTTTCCATATCGAATAAAACGGAATACTCCTAAAAGATATGGCTTCCCAACAACAAAGAGAATATATGTAGCCAAAATTGGCATTAGATGATGAAAAAACTCTGACCAATACATTGGCATTTTATATGACGTATTAAATAGTCCAAGGGCATCCCAGATCATTAAAAAGATACTTATAACTGCAAGTGGTAGTGCTGAAAGCACCTTCATTTTCATATCTGCAATCTCTGCGATCTTCTCTTGTTTGGATTGATTGAGGCCAAGATGAGCCGCATGTTCATTTTCTGACATACCCATGGATGCGGCACTCATTTCTACTTCAGGTTCCCTGAGCTCATAGCCTAGTGGTTTGATATGAGAAGACATAGTTTTATGATCAATTTTGGCATCATCAAACGTGATCTTCGCTTTTTCAGTACCATAATTTACTTGCACATCTTCTACCCCTGGAGTCTTTTTCAATGTCCTCTCGATAATATTCGCGCATGAGGCACAGTGCATCCCCTTGATCCCGTATGTTTCTTCTTTTTTCATATAAAAAATTAGTTAGACAAATTGTAAATTTTCAATAGTTCCTTGATAGTTTTGTCTTTATCCTCAGTCATTTTTTTCATGAGACAGGTGTCGAGATGTCCTGCGAGTAATTCGCGTTTTGCACTTTTGAGGAAGCCCATGGATGCGTCGATTTGTTGGATAATATCCGGACAGTACTTCCCTTCTTCCATGAGGGCTATGACTTTGACGAGCATTCCTGAGGCTTGGCGAGCGAGCTTGAGTGATTTATCTTTTTGTGGGTGGTGCATAAATTCTTTGTTTATTAACCTACTACCTAGATTGTAGGTTAAGTTGGATTGTTTGTAAAGAGAATTTTTAAATTATTCCGTTATTGGTTACATGTGTTCATTTGAATTCTCTTCATTGTGAGCAGCTGCCTTCTCCAAAGGCTTTTTTCCAAATAAGCTGAACATTGCCGGCCGAATAACAATCTCAACAAGTGTAGAAGTTAAAAGGCCTCCAAAAATAGTGACGGCAATTGGGTGTAACATCTCTAAACCCGGTTTATCAGGGAAAATAATAATAGGGATAAGTGCCAGCATTGCAGAAAAAGATGTAATCAACATAGGAGAGAGTCTATTCAAACTTCCTTTGACGATTAGTTCAGTTCCGAATTTCATTCGTTCTTCTGTTCCCATAAATAACCAGTGTTCAATCAGTAAAATTCCGTTTCTTGCACCTAAGCCAAGAAGTGAAATTAGTCCAACCAGACTTGCAAGATTGATAACATTACCGGTAATTGCTATAGCAATTAATGCTCCAAGATATGTTACCGGGATATTGACAAGAACTTGGAATATTAATGAAAAAGAACGAAATTTATAGAATAGAACTCCTAGAATACCTATAAAAGAAAGAATACCTAGGATGAGTAAGGATCGGGATGACTCTTGTTGGCTCTGGTATGTTCCCTCGTAGTTCAAAAAATATCCCTGTGGGAGCTGAATTTCTTTTTCTACCTTTTTCTTTAAAGTTTCAATGATAGTTACTGAGTCCCCTCCAAGTATCCCTGAAGAAATGACAAGACGTCTTTGACCATTATCATGACTAATACTATTTCTCCCTTCTGTATATTTAATCTCAGCTAGAGTAGAGAGTGGAACGCTCATACCATTTGGAGTTCTAATGAGAAGCTGACCAATACGTGCAGGATCAGCCGTACTCTGCTCGTCAAGACGAAGGACAAGTTTATAATTTTTATTGTCCGCAATCACCCTTCCTATTTCCTTACCACTAAATGCCACCTCAACTATTTCTGTAAAATCATTAAATTCAAATCCAAAGGCGGCGAGACGCTCCCGTTTAGGAACGACTTGTATCTGTGGCACATTTATCTCCTGTTCCACTACGGGATTTAACGTCCCGGGGATATTTTCAAGTATATTTCGAATCTTATTTGCATATACCTCAAGTTCATTTAAGTCCCCTCCAAATAATTTGATCACGATAGGTGCCCGTACTCCTGATAAAACATGTTCTATTCTATGAGAGATAGGCTGCCCTATACTGACACTTGCTTCTTTCAGATCTACTGTTTCCATTTGTTTTTTAATGTCTGCTATAATTTCATTTTTAGAACGTTTATGTATATCAATATCTACTTCAAATTCAGAAACATTTACCTCATTTGCATGTTCATCATCTTCCGCACGACCAGTTCTTCTTGCAACAGTTTGTACACCGTCAACTTTCAAAATAGCTTTTTCTATGGCTGTACCAAGCCCATTTGATTGTGGTAAAGATGTCCCCGGTGGCAAAGATACATTTATCGTTAAACTCCCTTCATTAAATGGAGGTAAAAATTCCTTACCGGCTTGTACAAAAAGCACACCCGTCAATAATGTAGAAACAATTATGATACCAATACTTACCAATGGTCTTTGAATATTCCATCTAATAATTGGTTCTGCAATTTTTTTAAAAAATCGTACTACAACAGTTTCTTTTTCTCGTTCAACAAGCGCAGAATTGGGTATTAGGTAATAACACATAACCGCAGTCACAGTCATTGCGACAACTGTCGACGCAAGAAGTGCTACTATATATGCAATAGCCAAAGGCGCAAGGAGCTTTCCTTCTACATTTGATAATGCTAGCAAAGGCAAAAATACAATAACAATCAATGCTGTTGAGAATACGATCGATCCTCGTACCTCAGAACTTGCCTGTAATACAACTTGGAAAGTAGAGAGTGGATGGGATTTCTTTTTATTTTCCCGAAACCAACGAATGGTGTTTTCAACATCAACTACAGCATCATCTGTCAATTCTCCTATGGCTACGGCAAGTCCACCAAGTGTCATGACATTAATATCTATACCAAAAAATTTTAGGATAAGAATTGCAGAAACAAAAGAAAATGGTAGGGCGAAAAGTGTTATCCCCATTGCTCTCCAGTTTCCAAGAAAAAGTATCAAAACAATAATAACCATGATCGCGGCATCCCTCGTTACCTCAATCAAATTCTCTATACCGGTACTAATAAACTTTTCTTGTTTAAAAAGATCCGGATGTAAAGCAATACCTTTACCAAGGCCTGGTCCTATACTAGCAAGCGCCTCATCTACTCTTTTAGTAAGCTCTAAGGTATTTGCTCCAGGTTGTTTTTTAATACTCAGTAACACTCCAGACTGACCATTGATACTAGCATCACCTCTAGGATTAACCTGAGATCCGATTTCTACTGTTGCTATGTCCTTCAACAAAATCAAAATTTCACCATTTTTTCCTATGACTGTATCGCCTATGGTCTTGACATCATTTGTCCTACCTATAATTCGGATTGGATTTTCTACTGTGTCTGTACTGATAAACCCGCCGGATTTGTTTTCAATTACTCCCTGAAGTTTTGCCTCTAACTGAGTTATAGTCATATTAATATTACTCAGTTTGACCGGATTAACTCGTACTTGATATTCTTGCAATTCTCCTCCTAGAACTGTGACTTGAGAAATACCTGATACTGTCAGTAATTTTGGTTTTACCACCCAATCTGCAAGATTTCGTAACTCTTTCAGGGTAATTGTATCGTTTTCTCTTGTTAGGCCAACCAATTGAATCTCTCCCATAATGGATGATATAGCACCCAGTTTTGATTCTGCTCCGTCGGGAAGTTTTGTTGATTGGAGTTTTTCACTGACAATTTGCCGTGCAATATAGATATTCTGCGACCATTGAAACTCCACGAATACAAGTGATAAACCGTTTGCTGATACTGATCGGACACGCTCAACCCCTGTAGCTCCATTCATGACAGTTTCTATAGGGCGTGACACAAGTGTTTCTACTTCCTCAGCCGCCATTCCAGGGGCCTCGGTGAAGATTGTCACGCTTGGACGATTCAAATCAGGCAATACATCAACCGGACTAGTGACAGTCACATACGCACCGTATATAAACAATGATGTGCTCAAAACAAGAACAACAATCCTATTTCTAAGTACGGTACTAACAATCTTATTAAATATATTCATTGGTTTTATTATAATTTAGTATTAACTTCCAATGCTGGTGTAAGAGTCACAGGACTTTTTATGATAACCCATTCTTTACCCAACAGCCCTCCTCCTATATAAGCATTACCTCCATTGATATACTTTACTTGTACCTGTTTCTTTTCTGCCTTCACGTCACTATTCACTACCCATAGTATTTTACTTTCTCCCTCGGTAGTGATTGCTTGCTCGGGAACAACCATAAGATCAGAATCATCAATCGGTATTTGAACACGAACTGTCATATGTGTTAGAAGCTTCTCAATATCAGACGTGTTTACTTCAGCTTCCACAAGAATCATTCGTGTCACTGGATCAATAGCTTGCGCAATACGCACAATACGCGCCTCATATTTGTCAGAAGGAGCAAATGTTGGAGTAAAAGTAATGGTCTTATTATTTGATACAAAAGCTAGATCACTCTCTGTAATATAAAATCGAATAAATTTCCCATTATTATTTACTATTGAATAAAGTGGTTTATCAAGACCAACACTTTCTCCAATATCAACCTGACGCTTAGTAATAACCCCATCAAAAGGTGCGGTAACATTTTGTCCAAGCCCAATCTGACCTCTTAATGCATCAATTTCGCCGGATTTTGCCAAGGCCTCGATTTCGAGCATTTTCTTTTTCACATCACTTTCTACTTTAAGCACATTGAGATCTTGCAATAAACTATCAATCTTTGCATTTCGCTCGTTCTGGGACATGTTCATTGTAGCAAGGATTTTCATCTTTTCTTTTTCCGTGTTTTGTATGACTGCATCAAGCTCCTTTAATTTCTGATCTTTTGCTACTCCAATAATAGCCTTATCAGCATCTAGTACTACAACTTGGCTTTTGCTATTTTCAAGGTTTTTAATATCACCCTCTATACTTGTTACTGTTTTTGAATTCTCTGCTACTATTCTTTCTTTTTCTTTTTTTAGACTGGCAATCTCTGTTTCAACTTCTACTATTTTTTTAGAAACTTCTACATAAAATCCTTGTAAATGCTCTATGGCCAAATCCAGATCCTTTGTTAATCTGCCTATCAGCTCTTGTGGAGCATCGGCAAGTTGCAAAAGTGTGCGTGTCCGATTTGTAATGTCCAGTGCTTTGCTACTAAGTATGTCCACCGATCTCAACTTCTCCTCCTGAGCCATCTTGGAGAACTTTTCTACAAACTGTAGCACTTCCATTTCAAGGGCTCTGTATTCATTAGTATTCCGAACAAAGATTTGAGAACGTTTGTATGTATCATTAAGTATAAATTGACCTTGTTTACGTATTAAACTTGCATCTAGAAAATATACATCACCCATTGCATCTATCGCATCATTCACAGCATTGAGCGTTGTAGTGCCTGTAGAGCCAATACTCTGTATTTTCTGTGTCTCCAATCCTTTGATTTGTGCATCTATCTTTTCCATTTCAGAGGTACCTGCTTGTTTTGATGCCACAACATTTTGTTGACCGACTTGTACTTTTGTTTCTATTTCTGCGAGTAACTGCTTCTTTTGTATCTCAATTTTATCGGTATTTGCAGTAGCATCTTTTAAAACAATGTCCTTCGTGAGGGTAGCAACCTTTATTTTTACCTCTAGTTGTCCCAGCTCACTTTTCTTGATTTCCTCGGCAAAATTTGTCTCCTTTTCAGCAAATAATTTACCCGATTCCAATTTAGTTTTTGTAGCAAGCGCAGCCTGACCTATAAAAGGAATTGATGACCGGACCGCAGCTAGTCCAGCTTGTTTGATTTTTACTTCCGCCTCTGTCTTTGCCTGATCAATATCAGGAAAGAGAGTCGCGACAATCTGGCCCTGCTTTACTTTACTGCCGACATTTGCAAGTAATTTATCGACTTTTCCATCACGTATAGGATATATATCTGCACTCTGCATCACTAATACTTCTCCTGAAGCCTCTATCCCCTGGTTCAATTCTTTTGCAGATTGAACTTGTTTCACTGTAACTATAGGATACTCAGATTTTTTACCCGTCACTTCTGACTCCCCTCCATGTGCATGTCCTGCATCAGCAAAGGCGATATAATTTTGAAAGAAAATAGACCCTACAATTATTCCCAATAGCATAAAGGTAACTGCAAATAATAATTTATGTTTTTGTAAAAGTATATCTTTCATTTTTTCAATATGTGTAGTCATGGTTTCTTTAATAAATAGTAAGTAAAATTAAATTAATCCCGATGAGGGGGTAGACCTGAGTCATCATGAGCGACGTTCACTTCATCATTATGAGGTGCCACGTTTATTTCACCCTTATGGTGATCGTCAACGATAGCTCCTTCATGACCATGTGGAGCTAGCCCACTGTCATCGTGGGCTGTTGACCCCATTGATGTTGTAGTAACTGTAGATATCTTTGCCTCTTGTTTAACACTACCAGAATTGTTGGAACAACTCGCAAGTGCAATAAGAGATATAACCACGAATGGAACAATAAATATTTTTTTCATAACAAAAAAAGTACAATAAAATAAAAAGAACAACTATAATAAGCGTTCTGTGAACCTATCTACTTTTCCTGTTATGTCTGCATTCTTACGGTACGAAGATCAGAAAGAAAATTATTTGGAATCCGTATTTTCAGATAATGTGAGCCATCAATTCCTATATTTGCTTCAGGATTCTGCTCGGGTGCGAACTGAATGAATAAATCTATGCGAACTGATGCTTGATGTATATTGTTTTCAAAATGTTGAATTGCTATAGTAGTACTTTCTACACACTCAGACTGATCATTGGATTGTTGGTGATCATGCTCAGTTGAGTTCTCTAAGCTATTAGCACTATCTACACTAGTGTTAGTCTTTGCTTGTGCAGGATGTACAATATTTGTCCCACAAACAAACGAAAATGTCAGGAGACTAATTAATATAAATCCTATATGTTGCAAGAATATTTTGTTTATTTTTCTCATGTGCATTAAATGTATAAACACACCAGATCATACGTACATTATTCGCCCTTGTCTAGGTATTGTTATAACAATATAGCCCTACTCTACACTAAACCCCATCATCATACCCGACTCTAAGTGCTCAGCAATGTGGCAGTGTGCCATCCAAGTGCCTGGGTTTGATACATTAAGAAGGATATCAACATACTGACCTGAAGGCACAAGTACTGTATCCTTCCATACAAGATTTGTTTCTGGTATGCCATTTCGATCAAGCACCAGAAATTGTTGACCGTGAAAATGTACAGGGTGTTGCATCGGATGTACTGATTTCGCATCATTTGTAATGCGTATTTTTACGACATCTCCGACTTTAAATTTCCAATCAATTTCCATATTCGTCTTGCCCGTATCTTGATCCATCATTTTCCAATTGGTCATTTCTTTGTTAGACATTTGATTCATCATCTGCATCTCATCTTCATCCCATTCAATTCCATCGGGATGAATATCTCCACCCATACCCATGTTGCCATTCATCATCCCGCCCATCATCGTTCCGTCCGGCATCATATGTCCTTCAGCTGCATTCATCATTCCCCCCATCATATCTATCTTGAGTGCAAGGCGTTTATCTATTGGTTTGTTAAAATATTTTCGATAAGAATCAATACTTTTGATTGCTGCCATATTGGTACGAAGTTTTGTAAATGCTTCTGCATATGATGGAGCTGTTTGTGTATTTATAACAGAAACTGTGCCAAGAGTGTATGCTGTGTCAGGAGTCTTATTCTGCATAATATATGACCCTTCTTTTTCAAATAGTACTTCGACTACTGAGCGTTCTGAAGGGCTGATAATGACAGAGTCTTTCCATTCTTCATGTTCTGTTGCACTGCCGTCACCGCCCACAAGCTTCATCTGAACTCCCGGGATTGTAAAATTAAATGTTCGCGTATTTGCACTATTAGTTATATAAAACCGGATAACTTCGCCCTTTTTAGCATCAAGTCGATAATCCGGCTCGCCGTTTACCAACATCATATTTCCAAATCTTCCCATGAGTGTGTGATCTGCTCCTATTTTACTGAGACGAATCTGTCCATCTTCAATAAGTATATCATCAAGAAAAAGAGGAACTTCGCGATTAACCTTATTCCAATAATTCGGCGTTGTCGGAGTTACAAGATAGTTTCCATAGAGGCCGAGTTCTTGTGCATAGTCCTCACGTACATGGGGGTGGTACCAGTATATCCCAGCATCCGGGAATTTAATTGTATAGACAAATGACTCACCAGGTTGTACTGATTTCTGCATCATGCCGGGTACGCCATCAAATGCATTATCAAGCCGAACACCATGTGAGTGGATGGTTGTTTCAATGTCAGTATTATTTTTGAAATTGATGATGATTTCAGCATTTTGTTCAGCTTTGATAAGCGGCCCTGGAATTGAACCGTTATACGCAAGCATTCTGTAGCTACGATTGCCAAGCTTTTTCTCTACAAAACCGGCTGTAAGATTATAGGTATCACCATTTTTTAACTGTACTACCTCACTAGTTTTTGCCTCAGGCAATCCTGAGGTCTTTGAGCTGTCATATTTATTAGTAATGTTGTTGTTGGATTGTATTGTATGCGTTTGAATACCTGGCTCTGCTGTTTTATTTAGATACTTTTGAAAAAGCAAAAATCCGATAATAAGAAGTGCAATAATTAATATGCTGATACGTACTTTGTTTTTCGTTTTACTAGTTTTACTATGTGAAGAGTGGGAATTGCTCATGTATTCAATTACAGATTACTGATTTTATGTGGCCAATATAGTAAGAAGTATATTGAGAATTGATCAAAAGAAAAGACTCATCCTTGCAATTTTTATTTCTCTTGGTAAAGTTTGCTTGCGAAATAAAGAGGGCCCATAGCTCAGTTGGTTAGAGCATTCGGCTCATAACCGATTGGTCCCTGGTTCAAGTCCAGGTGGGCCCACCATATTGCAAATTTGCAGCAGAAAGAGCCTTTTCCATTACGGGAAAGGCTTTTTCTAAAGCCTTTTCACCTTTTGGTGGCTGGTTCAAGGTGATTTTTTCGCCCACTAGTCGACTATTCGCAATTACGACGTTTAAAAACTCAGGAACCGCTTCACATAGCAGTTTTTTACCGTTTAGCTGGAAGTTCAAGAAGAAATACTTTAGTAGCTTTCTTTTGGCCACGGGATTCAAATGTCGGTAGTGATACGGCAGCACATTGAAACCCAAGATGACCTTCTCGGTTAAATCCCAAAGGATGGTCTCCTTCTTCTCTTCCGCGTTGGCCAAGTCGATTGTAAGGGCGTGCTTCTGTTCAACGATTTTGTTTTTCTCGGCAATACCTTCCTCGGCATCGAAGAACCCCTCAATCACCGCATTGTTAATTTTCTGCAGTCTATTATCGAGCTGTACGAGTTTCATGTTGAGGCTTTTGCGCTTCTCCTCGTTATCAACCCGAATATTGCCCGAGAGCTCCTTAATGGCGATCTTGGCGTATTCCACGAATTCGTCCTCCAGTACAAACCTCGACAGGTTTACGATGATTAAATCCTCCAAACGATCCTCTCGGATGTTGCTGAATTCGCACGCCCGATTGTGGCACTCAAGGTAAACATGGTTTTTGTGCTCGCCAGAAATCAGAAAATGGCCACACTCGCATTTCACCATTTTTGCGTAGGTGAAATCATGTGTGGATTTGTTCTTTTGAAAACGGCCATCCAAAACAGCTTGGACTTGATCAAACAATTTCTTGTCGATGATCGGCTCATGGTTGCCTTCAAAATAAATTGGCTGCGCGGCACTTTTTTGCCGCCATTCAATGATGCCATGATAGAAAGGATTCCTGAGCATGCGTTCAAAAACACCTTTGCGCAGATAGCTGGTTTTTGAATTGGTCATGCCTCGGCTTCGCATGTACTCGCAGATCGTGCGTATGGAATAATCGCCCGTTGCAAACATTTTGTAGGCTTCCTTCACGAATGGGGCGAGGATTGGATCGGGATACTTCTTCTTAGGGTCGTCGTCTTGGCCTTTAATGCCCGTACGGTAGCCGATTGGCGTCTGTGAGGGGAAATAGCCCCTGCGAAGCACCTCAATCATTTTTGTGCTGACCTCTTCCGAGAGATTTTCGGAGTACCAGACGGCCATGTTACAAAAATTGCGAAACGCCAAGCGCCCAGCGGAGCGGCT
>CAYGEY010000018.1:16629-19162 GCA_964349065.1 uncultured Candidatus Peribacteria bacterium
GGTATCAAATTCACCTTCGATCACGGCAATCTTTTTGCCCTCCTTGGTGATCTGACGATCGAGCAATGAAAAATCAGCGACATTGCGTGAGCTGCGATCCAATTTATGAAAAATAACCCCCTCAATATCGGGGTCTTTGAGGTGTTCAAGCATTCTATGGAATTCGGTACGTCTTCCTTTAAAACCTGATTTTGCTTCGCTATACCATTCCACAACCTCGTACTCTTTTCTTTGGGCGTATTCGCCGATAATCCGCTTCTGAGCAGGAAGCGAGTTGTCCATGTCGGCTTGCGCCTTGGTCGATACGCGGCAGTAGGCTAGATATTTTTTCATAGACATGGGTCAGGTTTAGGAAGGAGCTTCTTCGACTCCAGATCAATTTTTACTTCCTCGAGGATCGGAACTAGCCCCATGAAAAACTGAATTACCTCCTCCTCGTGCGGAGTCCATGCTTGCTTTGTGGAGTTATTCTTTGCCATCGCTTTCATCTTTAGATTTGAGAAGTTTTTTATCCTGAGGCTTCTTGAGGTAGTTATCCTTACTTGAAACTTTTTTACCACTCTCGATCTCAAGTTTCTTGCGGGCATCGCCAGCAATCTTGCCGCCTTTTTGAGCGGCTACTTTGCTCTGGTCAAAACCCTGAACATCAATGTTTCGAGTGATCTCCGTTGTAGACGCCTCACCAAGCATTGAGAAAATAAGCTCGAGGTCATTCATGTGATCGCGCAGGTTTTGACGCTTAAGACCCTTGAGCTCTTTATATTCGCTCGGTGTCATGCCAAAAGTAGCCTTGGAAATCTCGGCTGTAAGGATTCCGTATTCACGTTCTTCTTTTACACCACGCTTTTGCCACTCATCGGTCAATTCTTCCCGAATGGCGATGCCACGCATGCGCTTCTCAATCCACTCATCCGAGTAGCCCTTGGCTTTATAAAGAGCACGAGTGCGCTTGGTGGCCAACTCAGGGTTTTCAATTTCCTGAATTCGCTCATACCCAACCTTGGCTAACCATCGTTTGAAGGGTTCTGCCTTGGGTGATGGGATCGACTGAATGATACGAAAAACCCCTTCAGTATTGGCACAATTCATTTTCTGAAGACCACCTTTTGTCTCAACGTCAAGGGTATGGGCAATTTGCCCCCACCCTTTGGATAACTCCTCATCCCTACGACGAATATCGCGGATATAACCCTTGGGATTAGACGAATCCGTGAGGACGGAAATCACGTCCTCGATCACAAACCACCACTCATCATTGTGGAGAGTTTTGCGAACTTCTTTGCCTTGGAAAATGGCGATTTTAGTATCCATAAAATTAAGAGTTAGATTTACCTTTACCTTCATCTTTTCCTTTTTCGGGATCTTCGTTGGAGTCCATTTTTTTACCCCGAAACAGCTCATACAATTGTAAGAGCTTCTCCTTTTCATCCTTGTGCAGCTCGAGAATCTTGAGGATCATTTCCCGCTCTTCCTTGTCCTTGGCCATGATGTCCTCAATCAGTTTTTTCTGGTGCAGATTTACGCTCACATGGTTCTTGTGCCCATTCACCACCACGTTGTTATCACCACCGCCACTTAGGATTCCCTGAGACTTGAGCATGCCCATCAACTCATCGTACTTCTTGGCTTTTTCAGCAAATGCGGTCAATTCAGGCTCATCCTCACCGAAAAAATAAGAAAGGGGCATTTTGAGAGCCTTGGCGATCTGTGGAACGTACTTCTCAGGGTTTTTGATGAAGCCGCTTTCGATCTTTTGTACCGAATTGGAGACGGCACCTATTCTACGCGAGAGCTCCATTTGGGAGATTCCCGCCTCCTCTCGAGCGGCGATTATCCGCTTAACTATGGGGTTAAATGGCATTTTAGTGTGGTTAGTAATTAAAGGCGGGTGTTCCCGTTCTCCATTGAAGTATAGGCAATAACGGAATCGTAGTCAAGACTAATAACGGAAGTTATCCACAAACGATACTAAATTTACTTGACTACCTATTCCAAAAGAGTATGATAAACAGTGAAGGAACGGAACTTGGCTGAGTGGCATATATTTTTTACCCTCTAATGTTCCCAAATGGAATCACTAACAAGTAAGAAAATGGGTAGACCATACGCAACAACGGCTGAGACAAGACAAACAATGTGGGCACTTTGGCTCAAAGGCTACACCTACATTGAGATTGCTCGCCAGTTTAAAACATACCGCCAAAAGTCACGATCCATTGTCCTCTCCTTCGATCCTGCTTTTGAACACTTCAAGCAGCACGATGAGAACCGACGGATCAGGCAAATGGCGGAAACGCTTAATACCACTGATTAAATCCATGAACCATGCCGCAACAATTAACGGAAAAATTAACGGCCGAAGAACGGCAAGTGGTCGATTTCTTCAAAGGTTTCATCCCTATTTTGCAAGAGATCCTTGTCGATCTCGAAAAAAAGAACCTCCTTGACCCCGAGCTCTGCTCGAAGAAACCGACTAACTCTCAACCCTTAACTACTTAACCCATATGCAAGCAATCCAAGTTTTCTCAGACGA
>CAYGEY010000019.1:0-18231 GCA_964349065.1 uncultured Candidatus Peribacteria bacterium
GATTTGATGCATCTATAAATACATAGATAGTATTCAAAGTATTATCCATTTATCATAAATTAAAAAATATTTCGATATAGATTAACCACGAATAAATTACATTTCAAGTAATTAAATTTTATTGTGTAGTAACAATATAACAACAGCTTCATAGATGCTAATTGTGAAGCACAGATAAGTAAATTATTGAGATTTTTATTAATTATTCCTTGCAAAAAAACACCGTATCAATCATTATACAAAAAGTATTAAACTAAATTAATATGCAAGAATTTGAATTAGTGTCAAAATATAAACCGGCAGGAAGCCAACCGGAAGCAATTGAAAGCCTTTATAAAGGTTTACAAGAGGGGAAAAGATTCCAAACTCTACTTGGTATTACCGGATCAGGAAAAACATTTACCATGGCGAACCTCATTCAAAAAGTACAAAAACCGACGCTTATCATCGCTCATAACAAAACTCTTGCTGCACAGCTCGCCGCAGAATTCAAAGAATATTTTCCGAATAATGCTGTACATTATTTCGTCAGTTACTACGACTACTACCAACCTGAAGCATATATAGCTAAAACTGACACCTTCATCGAAAAAGATGCGGCCATCAATGAAGAAATAGAGCGATTTCGCCATGCCGCAACTGTGAGTCTCATCACAAGAAAAGACGTCATTATCGTGGCTTCTGTATCATGTATTTATGGTATCGGAGACATGCGAGACTATGAACTGATGTCACTCCAGCTTGAAGCCGGAAAAAAATATAAACGTGAATATTTATTAGAGAAATTCATCGGAATGCAATACACCCGAAGCAAATCTGATTTCAAGCAAGGAATGTATCACATCTTAGGTGACATCATTGAAGTATTTCCACCAAATCAAGAAACCATTTTCCGACTTGAATTTTTTGACGAAGATCTTGAAAAAATCTATGAAACAGACTCCTTCACTGGAGAAGTACATCAAGAATTAAAATCTGTTCACATATTCCCCGCATCACACTATGCAACACCTAAAGATCGCGTTACGGAAATCCTCCCCATGATTCGCGAGGAAATGGAAGAACATGTCGGGTTTTTTAAAGAACAAGAACTTGTTGTTGAAGCACACCGCATCAGGCAACGAACAGAATATGACCTGGAGATGATGAAAGAAATGGGGTTTACCCAGGGAATTGAGAATTATTCCAGATATATTTCCGGTCGAAAAGCCGGAGAAGCATCCACTACTTTAATAGATTATTTCAACGATGATTTTCTGATGTTTATCGACGAGTCACATATTACCATTCCACAAATCGGGGCAATGTACAATGGAGATAGAGCAAGAAAGGAAGCATTAATCCGGCATGGATTTCGACTACCGTCTGCTCTTGATAACAGACCTCTCCAGTTTGAGGAATTTGAGAAAAAAATGAAGCGTACTATCTTTGTATCTGCAACACCAAGTAAATACGAAGCCGCACATCAAGAAAATTTTGCACAACAAATCATACGTCCAACCGGACTTCTCGACCCGGAAATCACAGTTCGCCCGACAGAAAACCAGATCGATGATCTGTTAGTAGAAATTAACAAGACTATCAAAAGCGGATTTAAGGTATTGGTCACGACTATTACCAAACGAAGTGCAGAAGACTTGGCAGAATATCTAGATGAACATGATCTCAAGGTAAAATATCTCCATTCAGATGTGGATACAATCGAGCGTATTGAAATTCTCCGGGATCTGAGAATGGGATTTATTGATATTATTGTTGGAATTAACCTCCTGCGAGAAGGTCTTGACCTTCCTGAGGTTGCCCTCGTTGCAATTTTAGATGCAGATAAGGAAGGCTTCCTACGAAGTGAATCTGCACTCATGCAGACTATCGGCCGTGCCGCACGAAACTCAGAAGGGCGGGTAATCATGTATGCAAATAAAATAACGCACGCGATGCAGTCCGCCATCGATGAAACTATCCGAAGAAGAAAACTGCAAATAGATTACAATACCCAGCATGGAATAACACCTAAGACAATTATTTCCAGTATTAAGGATATTGGATTAGAAGGAAGTAGGAAGAAGAAAGAAGAGTACAAACTCCTCAAAAATAAATCTAAAAAAGATCTCAATAAAATCAAATCCAAATTAGAACTTGAACTTGATATTTTTTCTGCCAATCTGGAATTTGAAAAGGCGATTGATGTACGAGATCAGTTAATTGAAATTGAAAGATTACTCGGGAATTGATGCAATTCTGAAATAAAATATTACCCTAGGATCGACATCTTGCCGTAACGAACGTGAAGGCAATTGAGATCCGGGTATATTTTATTTCAGAATATTCACTTATTTCCTCGGAAACAACCCAATATATTTCTTCTCACTCACGAGAAGAAACCCTACTCCATACACCGTTGAAAGAAAAACAAATATCATGCCAAATTTTGGAAGTGCCATAAGAATAGCCAATATGACAGAACCAATAATCAAGGCCTTCACTGATTCTGCATTATCCTTTAATGTTCCTTTCACTAATCTATTACCCAGTACAAGTGCTGAAATACTCGTTCCGGAGAAAATTACAAAAAAGTAAAATGTCATAAGTACAAGACTTACAAAAAAGCCAACTCCCATTATGAGTAAAAGAAAGGTAACAAGAGGTACAAATACGACAAAAGCAAAACCTGAGAAAAATGTTGCAATAAGTTTATTTTTAACATAATCAAGTTTCAAAACCAAGGACTCTCTAATGAAAAGTATATAAAGTAACCCTAAAATAAATGACGTAAGAGTAAGTAGAGCAACAACTCCAAGATAATCTATAATACTAAATGATGTATCTGCCCGGACAAACTTTCTTGTTTCCACAGTTCCTTTTATTTTACCTGCATCATAATTTTTCATCAAACCCGTCTCAAGAGCAATATCTCCATTCCATGAAAAATCAGGAGTAAATTCAAGATTTTCTGCCCTAAGTACTGACCCGGACTCTGTTACTGAAATTTCATTACCAACAATCATTGCATCCGAAGTGAGATCAACCCTCTTTGCCTGTATCCTACCAAAAAGATGCATATTACCTGAGGATATCAACAAATTACCTGATCCTGTACTTGCTTGATCCATACCAAAATCCTGTGATATAGCTAAGATTTCGCCACCAATATGAGCATTTGATAAATTCAAATTCCTTACAACTGTTCTCAGATCACCATCAATTTGACCCGAAACTCGTGCAGTAACAGCAGCAATAAATAAGTCACCCTTCACATGAGAATCAATAACGACACTGGTTCCCATGACAAAAACATCCTCAGTAAATGGGGCTGTAATAGTAATATTTTGACCGGCAGCATACAGATTAGAGAGTTGGGTTTCAGTAATTGTTGACATATCAAAACCTGAAACGGCCAATACAGTAGTAAATGAAAGAACAAATGTGGCGAAACTTATCAAAATATATGACAATAATTTTTGAACCATGGAAGCAAAATAAATAATTAAAACAAATGTTCACTTGCGGTGATAATATTTTCACCTATTATCAGGACGTAGCCATTAACTACTTAAATATATGATTATCTCAAAGCCAGAACTTAAATCAGTCTTGTTTGCAAAAATCTTTCAAAAAATGCTTGGACTCTCTTGTCCCATTATATCCACAGAAATCACGCCGTCAAAGTATGATGGATATATTGTACACATGGAGAATTTTGAGAGAGAATCTCTTTTGAGAGAATACGAAAGAAGATACGGAGATCTTGCTATTTTTCATTCTCATATGAATATATTTAGCTATGTTGAGGAGCTCGTAGAAGAAAGAGAATGCACTGATATGGAGGACCTTCTTCAAATAGCAGAATCACTCATTTCATATCCTTCAAAGGAAATTGTACATGCAATTTTGAGAAAATCAGAAAAAGCAAAAGATAACACTATACAATCTACAGATGAATATGTACAATCTGGAAGAACATTTGTATCAATGCCGGGCATCATAGCACTGGCATAAAATATCGCCTATGCAACAAACTTCAGATACAATAAAACAACTTTGCAAAGAAATCGGATTTGATCTCTGCGGAATAACAAAAGCCGAGATCGTTCCGGAATCCATTGCACACCTCAAAAACTGGCTTTCTTCCGGATATCAAGCTGATATGAAGTGGATGGAGAATCCCAAAAGACTCTCACCACAAGAAGTATTACCAGAGGCAAAATCAATTATAATGCTTGCTCTCAATTACTATTCTTCAAAAATCCCTGAAGTGCATTCAGAGAAAATAGCCAGATATGCAAGGGGAAGGGATTATCACAAAGTCATCGAGAAGATGTTAAAAGCTATAGTAAATAATTTACAAGAAATATATCCTGGTGAAAAATTTTTGTACTATGTCGACTATGGTCCATTTTCAGAGAGAACATACGCCGAAAAGGCCGGGATAGGATTTATCGGAAAAAACGGAAATATCATTACGAACGAATTTGGTAGTTATGTTTTACTCTCAGAAATAATAACAACAGTACCACTTGAGTATGATACACCAGCAACGAGAAAATGTGGTACCTGTACCAAATGTCTTGATGGCTGTCCAACCAAAGCTATAATTGATGAACGAATGGTAGACAGTAACCTCTGTATTAGTTACCAAACGATTGAGAATAAAACAGAAAATATTCCACAAAACATAAAAGAAAATCTAAGTGGCTGGGCATTTGGCTGCGATATTTGCCAAGAAGTCTGTCCATTTAACAACAGTATCCGTAACAAGGATACAGATCATGAAGATCTTCATCCTAGATATACCTCATTCCAAAAAGAACATTCAGCACTTGAAAACGATGATGCTTTCTTGCAAAAATTTGCAGGGACTCCCATCATGAGAGCAAAAAGAAAAGGAATCGTACGAAATATTTCACCTTGATCTAAAATAATTAGCATCCATAATAACTTTGAACTACCATTATCGTTATTATGAATCTCTTTAGGAAACGGCAATACCATCTCAACAAAACTCTATATCATGCATACGTTCCAAGTATGGATTCTTTTGTGAAAGGTATCATATGGGACCACTCACTAACAAACCTCGTTTCAGAAACTGAAAGTGCACTCACGAAACTTTTTCAGTATTCGGAGTTGGCAAAAGATATGAATTCTTTCCAGGACTTTTTCCTAAGTATCGAGGTAGCGAATTCACTTTCACTTGATGGATTAAGACTTACAGTCGAAGACGCATACTTGGCTAATTTAGGGAGTATTGATATGAATGACGAAACAAAGATTTTTTGGAATATATACCATAATCTCAAAAAAGATCTGAAAGAAATTCCAAAACTAGAGCATTTTAATGGGGAACACATGAAACAATTTGCCCGCCATGCAACAGGTGACACAACTTTGAATGCATACCGATCGAAACAAATTTGGATCAATGGAAAAAGTATAGATGATGCCGAATTTATTCCTGCAAATCCAAAAGATATTGAACTCGCCATGGAACAATTCTTTTCATTTATTTCAACCATAGGGAAATATCCTAAAAGCATCACTATAAGTATAGCTTTCGCTTTCTTTTTTTTAGTACTTCCATTCCAAGCACAAAACGCTCGAATAAGTAGATATTTACTCCAATTACTCATAAAATATCAATGGAAATCTGAACATTTTATATTTCCATTTTCCCTCTTTCTAGCAAGAGACACAAAGGAATGCAATAGGCAAATAATGAATATCGCTCTCAAGGATGATATTTCTTCATTCCTCATATATTTTCTCAACCTAATAAAAAGTTCTGCAGTACTTTCACTAGAAAAAGCAAAAGAATTACAACTCTTTCAAAATGTACTTCCAAACAAGGTGAAGTCTACAAAACGGGGACAGATTGCTTCTGATAAACTTTTACACCTTCTACCATCAGAGCCGTACATAAGTGTAAAAAGAGTTGAGGAGATTACAGGACTTGCAAAACCGAATGCAAATATATTAGTATCAAAATTTTCAAAAACTGGCATTATTAAATTGGTAGGAAATTCCAAGAGAAATAGAATTTTTTATGCAAAGGGATATTACGATATTATGACATAACATTACATTATTCACCATAGACACCATGTATACAACTCGCCTCATAGTTGCCTTGATTGTTGCACTAGCAATTTCAGGAATAGCGTTCTACGCATTTCATCACTAGTGTCAAAACGTCCGACTTGAATTGATATACCAAATATGTACACTTGAGCCATAATTCACTTCCTCAAAATACATATCATGGAAATTTCTATTGAATTAAAAAAGCTATCGATTGGATATGCCGATAACAGTATTATTATTGTCCCGTATTTTGAAGAAACATTAAAACGTAAAGATCCAAGTCTATGGAGGGGACTTGAAGCAGTACTAAAACATGAAAATGGCGACGGTAAAAAAGGAAAACAAACAAAAATTACACACAACAATAGTTTGTATACGTTTGTCGGTCTTGGAAGTGAAAAGGATTTTAGTATCTCTAAATTACAAAACGAATTTGCACAAGCAATAAGAGAACAGCGAACGGAAGACCGATTATTGACCATAGATACTTCTGCACTTTTGTCCGTTGCCTCAGTTGACAGCATGCTTTATGAAACCACACTTATTTGCCACCTTGCTCATTTTGAATTTACAAAATATCTGTCAAATGCAAAGGAGCCTAAGAAGAAAAAAATTATCATTCTCCTAAAAAATCCTTCCAAAGAAGATACTCAAATTATGTATAATGCTGAAAGATTAGCAGAAGGTATTATATATACCAGATCAATAATAAATGAACCTGCAAACATAGCCACACCTTCATTTATGGTAAACGAAATCAAAAAGGCTGCGAAAACACTTAAATGGAAAGTAGACATTTTCGATGCAAAAAAGTTGTCGAAAATGGGTTTAAACCTTATTGTTGCAGTCGGACAAGGAAGTAGTGAGCCTAGTTATTTTACGCATATTTCATACAGAGGAGCACCAAAAAAGAAAGAAGTCTATGCACTTGTTGGAAAAGGTGTGTGTTTCGATACGGGTGGCGTACAAACAAAAGATGGGTTTAACATGAATAGCATGAAGCATGACAAGGGTGGTGCCGTGACCGTACTTGGTGTTCTTCGAACACTCTCGAAGCTTCGAGCAAAAGTAAATGTTGATCTCTATATACCTTTTGTAAAAAACTCAGTCGACGGTGCCGCATATCAGCCTGATGATATTTTTACTGCATACAACAAAAAAACTGTTGAGATACGACACACAGATGCAGAGGGACGGCTTATATTAGCCGACGCACTGGCCTATGCTTGCGAAAAAAATCCTACGGAAATTCATGATTTTGCTACACTGACCGGAGCCGCTACAATAGCACTTGGTTCAGAATTCGGAGCTATTTTAGGAACAAATCAAAAGGCAATGGAACAACTTGTAACACTCGGGAAAAATATAAATGACCAAGTTTGGCAATTACCTATGCACGATACATACAGAGAATATCTCAAAAGCGGAGTTGCAGACATTGCAAATGTACCATTTATGCCAAGACAACCTGGTACCATTACCGGAGCAATGTTTTTGAAGGAATTTGTAAAAGAAGAAATTCCTTGGATCCATTTTGATATAGCTGCGGTCATCGAAAAAGACAAAGCATATGGTATTTATTCTACATATGCAACAGGTAGGATTGTACGATTAATGACTGAATATTTATTATCAAAACAATAAGATAAATATACAGTCAATGATCTACGCAACATTTCTTAAACCATGCGAGGTTAGCTTTGAAAGTACTCTTTTTTTCCCTGTAATTATTTTTATACTACAAGTACATATATAATCACACCATGACTGAATCTATTTTTACCCCCCCACATAGTTTAGATGCAGAAAAGAGTGTTATTGGCAGTTGCTTGCTAGATAAAGAAGCTATTATCAAGGTTTCTGATTTAATCAAGCCACAGGACTTTTATGATGCAAATCATGGGGCAATATATGAGGCCATTACTGGTTTATTTCAAAACCACAAACCAGTAGATGTGATTACGGTGGCAGATAAATTAAAAGATAACAATTTACTTGATCGAATCGGCGGACCAAGTTATTTAGTAGAACTTTCTGTCAGTTGCCCAAGCAGTACCAATGCTTTTGAATACGGTCTTCTTGTCAAAAATAAAGCAGTGTTACGTAATCTCATGAAGGCGGGTCAAGAAATTTCTAGTCATGCGATGAAAACCCAGGAAGAACTCACAGAAGTTTTAGAGAGATCAGAACGAAGTTTGTTTATGGTAACTCAGACGTTTATTAACAATCATTTTATTCATATTAAAGACATCTTGGGATCAAGGTACGAAGAATTTTGTAACCTCCATGATTCTAAAGATAAGAATAAGATCAAGGGAATTTCCTATGGGTTTTCCAATATTGATTTTTACACCCAAGGTCTAAAACCATCTGAACTTATTATAGTGGCTGCAAGACCATCAATGGGTAAATCAGCTTTTGCATTAAATATGGTAGCACATGCCGCTCTCAAAGAACATAAGGTAGTTGGTTTCTTTTCACTAGAAATGCCAAAGGAACAACTCGTTGATCGTATGTTTTCAACTCTCCTTGAGGTTGATTCCAGTAAATTACAAAAGGGATTATTGGATGATAATGACTTTGCGCGCATGGGAGAAGTGATGGATGATCTTTCTTTAGCAGAAATATATTTCGACGATGCAGGAGGTCTTACAATCGCTGAGCTAAAATCCAAAGCAAGAAGACTACAGATGGAACATGGTCTTGATATGATTGTCATCGACTACTTACAACTTATGTCCGGAAAGGACCCAAATAACAGAGTTCAAGAAATCTCTGAAATTTCTAGAGGTCTCAAAGCCCTAGCGAAAGAACTAAGAATACCAGTTGTCGCACTGGCACAACTCTCACGTGCCAGTGAACAACGCCCAAATAAACAACCAATTTTATCTGATCTCAGAGACAGTGGATCAATCGAGCAAGATGCTGATGTAGTACTCATGATGTATAGAGAATCATATTATGACCCAGAGTGCGAATTTCCAAATAGAACAGACATATTTATAAAGAAGAATAGAAACGGCCCTGTTGGAGCTGTAGATCTCATATTTGAGATTGAAAAAGGTAAATTCGTTGTTCCAGAAAAAAAGTTTGATTTTTCTGAAGATATATCGCATAGTTTTGCCGCTTAACAAAGTGCTTTATGCAAATTCTTTCACTCTTCAAAAAATATATTCCGTTTTTTTTCACAATATTCATAATTTTTGGACTTTTTTTCCCCGGCTCTTTTGCTGCAGATCCTATTTCAACAATAGAATCTATTCAAAATTTTGAGGCAAAAATAGTTTCTGAAAATTACGTTGAAGTCGGAAAAAAAATATTATTGAATACAAGTAATAGTATCCTCCCCTCCGGGAAAAATATTTCATATACATGGACAATAAGTAATGGAAACAAAGACGTAGGTTCTGAAGTTATTGCTATCTTCGATAAGCCGGGAACATATACAATAAACCTCACAGTAAATATAGATGGAAAGATTTTCAAAACCTCAAAAGATATTTTTGCATACCAAAAAGTTATTACTTTTTTTTATAATGGTGACGAAGAGATTTTTGAAAAAAACATACAGGATGTAAGAAATATTACAGAAAAAAATGCATATTTACTTTCTATAATCAAAAGACCAATAACAAAAAATTTATTTTCTGAAGATGATGATTTTAATGCACTGATAAAAGAAAAGAACCTATTATTAAACTCAGATATTATTATTGCTGGACCGGATTCAACTAAATTCCTTTCATTACTTTCCCATATTTCACCAAGTTTATCCGAAGGAGAACGACAAAAATTCGCTACTATACCCGTAATCATTTCTACAAAAGATAATCTCGTAGAGATTTCTCTCATTGCAGAGAAATTAAAAAAGGTCATTCCATCAAGTATATTTTCTATTACACAGAAAGACGTTTTTTCAAATATAAGTTCTTATGTACAAAATCCGAAATTCCAAGAGATTATCGAAAAAATCCCAAAATCTGAGCGTATAACTGTCAAACAGCAAGAGGGAAATATGTTTCCATACCTCCTACTTTCCGCAAGTATTACTGAAGGAATTGCCTCCGGCGTGCCACATGAAGCCATTATATTCATCTTGTTTATACCTTTTCTCATGCTCATAATTTCATTTATGAAGCAGGTAGTAGGATTAGAAACCATCGGTGTCTTTCACACAATTGTACTTACTCTATGTTTTTTAATTCTTGGTATCACAAAGGGTTCACTCATATTCCTACTCGTCATTATTATAGGAATTCTAACCAGGTTACTAATAAAAAAATGGAGTATTCTCTACATGTCAAAATTAGGATTGCAATTATCATTTACATCATTGGCAACGTTATTCATACTCATTATCGGTGCAAAATTAGGAATATTTTTTGGTCTCGATCCATACGCCGGAGAAAAAACATTACTTTCTTTATTACCGATGCTCATTATTGCAATGGAGTCAGATAAGCTCTCTCTCATTGCAGTGAGACAAAGAGACACGAAGGATGATCTTATACGATTAATTTCAACCTTTTGTATTGTATGTATCGGATACATTATCATTCGGTTTCAACCATTTGAAATGTTCCTCTTTGCAATTCCGGAAATAGTATTACTAGCAATGGTTGCAGAATTTTTATTAGGAAGATACAAGGGACTAAGGGCAGTAGAGTTTATCAGATTTCGAGAGCTTTTACGACATGATCTTGAAGAATAATTATGATTAAACCATGGGACATTCTAGGATATAATTCCAGGTATCTTGAATATATCAAAAAATATAACTCAGGGGCAAAAATGGCTTTGGCTGATGATAAATTAAAGACAAAGCGCTTTTTAGAAGCTCGAGGCATCAGAGTTCCGAAATTACTTGAAACCTTTGATAATGAGCAAAAAATATCAACAGAAGTAATCGCAAAACTCCCAAGTAATATCGTCATCAAGCCAAACAACGGATCCAGGGGACAAGGGATTGTTGTACTTTGTAGAAAAACAAAGGAAGGATTTGAAAAACTGGATGGAGAAGTTATGACATTTCAGGAAATTTCGTCTCATATACGATCAATTATCAACGGGGTGTATTCAATGAAAGCTCACAACGACATTGCACTTATTGAAAAAAGAATTGAAGCCCATGACTCACTCAAATCAATAGTCTACAAAGGATTGCCAGATATTCGAGTAATAGTATGTAATTTGGTTCCAGTTATTGCTATGCTTCGTATTCCTACAGCAGAATCGAGTGGAAAAGCAAACATGGATGCCGGCGCAGTAGGAGCCGGGATAGATATGGCAAAAGGTACAATAACTTATCTTGCCAGATATAATAAAACAATTAAGGAATTGCCGGGTTTTGGATCGATCTCCGGAATGAAAATACCTTTTTGGAATGAAATCTTGCACATAGCCTCTACCTGCCAACAACTTACCGGAATTGGATTTTTAGGAGTAGATATCGTTATCGACAAAAATGGACCCATGCTCATGGAGTTAAATGCTCGCCCGGGACTTAAAATTCAGATTGCCAATTTAGTTCCTCTCAAAGGAAGACTTCGCAGAATCGAGGGGCTGAAAGTAAGCTCACCAAAACATGGAGTGGAAATATCCAAAAATCTTTTTGGACATAAACTAGACCGGGATATCAAACAACTTTCCGGTAAAACGATTATTGGAAATAAAGAGTACATAGCACTTTCATTTCGTAATGAAACAAAACTCCTCAAGGCCAAAATCAATCCACTCTTAAGTGAGAATATCTTATCTTCACAGATTTTTGACATACAAAGTAAAAAATATACTTCACTTTTATCTACAGAACAAGCACTGACTTTAAAATATCAACTTCTTGATAAAAAAGGAAAATCACTATTCATACGAGGCGATTTGGAAGAAGGAACCGATGTCATCCTTGGAAAAAAAGAATTAAAAGGACTACTTATTGATCCATATAAGTACAAACTAGGCGACTCTCCAACTCTACCTAATGAACAATCTGATCAAAGTCATGAAAGATTAGACTCATATGACAAAAAAATCTGGCAAGAAATCGATCTATCACTATTTAAAATTGAACAACAATTTTCAAAACATTTTTCACTTTTTCCGAATAATTATCAAACAGAGTTTAATGAATATCAAAGAAAAAAAGGGGAGTATAACCCACAATTTGAATACAAACAAAACGATGATTCGTACTTAGATTTAATGCATGATCTAGAGAGATTGGTCATTTCTGAAGATCATCCACAGGGCATACTGTTTGCAAGGAAACGTGATGAATTGCTTCTCAAATTAGAGATGTTTTCATACATCGGCAAAGACGCTAAAAAATTCACAGAGTTATCAAAAGCACTCTATGTCGAAGTTGATCATGAGCTTTTATCAAAAGCGAAGCAAATCGTTGCAAAATATAATATGGTAAAACACAACCTAAGCAGGGAAGAAATGCATGACGAAGAATTAAAAACAGAAATATTAAAATATCTGGCTAAACATGATATAAAGAACTATTCAATTATATTACGAAATACAGGATCATCTCGAATGAGTATCGGTAAATCAAGTAAAAAAAATATTTATATTATCAAAGGCAGTAAGGTGCACAGAGATTCAGTTCCGGGACTATTAACTCATGAGATAGGGACTCATGTGCTGCGTAAAGAAAATAGTCATTTACATCCATACAAAATTTTCTCTACTGGTACAGCAAAGTATCTCGAAACCGAAGAGGGATTGGCAATCTATAATCAATCCAAATTCACAGATGAAGAAACTCAAAAAAACTATACTCCTGCTCTGACATACGTAAAAACTGCCGAAATATTAGACTCATCCTTTGCTGATGCAAAAGATCTTGAATCCCTCCGATCATTTTTCAAAAAAGATGTTATCAATCAGCATATTTTAACTCTGATGTTCAAAAAAATATTCCGAACAAAAAGAGGAATTGCTAATACAAAAGAAATTGGAGGCTACACCAAAGATCTGATTTATTTTTCAGGATTGGAACTTATCGAAAATTTTGTCCAGGATGGACGAAATTTGAAGGAGCTGTATATTGGAAAGGTGGGAGTGGGTGACTTACCCTTCATTGAGAACATCAAAGAAGTGAAACCTGCGACATATCTCCCCATATTTTATGACATTGACGATTCAATATGATTGAATTTAGAAAAATATCAAAGAAGTTTGGGAATAGAACCGTAATCCAGGACTTGGATCTCTTTATAAAAAAAGGAGAGTTTGTTTGTATTACCGGTCCTTCAGGAGCAGGTAAGTCAACATTGATACAGATGCTTATTGGACATATCAAGCCGACAGGTGGTAATATCTTGATAGACGGAACACACGTGGAAACTATGGATTTTGAGATGATCCAACTCCTTCGCAGAAAATTGGGAATAGTATTTCAGGATTATAAATTGCTGCCTCAAAAAACAGTGTTTGAAAACGTATCGTTTGCCCTTGAAGTCTGCGGCAAAAGCGATGCACATATTCATAAACTCGTGCCGAGAGTACTTGATATTGTGGGGCTTTTAGAAAGACAGGATCAGTATCCTGATGAGCTTTCCGGAGGTGAACAACAACGCACGGCCATTGCCAGAGCGCTTGTACACAACCCGAAGCTTATTATTGCCGACGAGCCGACCGGCAATCTGGACAGTATCGCTTCCAAGAATGTGATTGACCTTTTTGCGGACATTCATCAGAGCGGAACGACAATTATTTTAACCACGCATAATTCTGATATTATTAAATATATTGATGAGAGAGTGGTGATTTTAGGTGACGGGGGAGTATCGTTTGACGGGAAGGTGAGTGATTTGAGTAAACCCAGGAAGAAGAAGGCATAGTCAAGAAATTGGGTTGCAGACTTTGCAACTACACTTACAATGTGTTTTGTACGTTTATCGTGCTCGCATAGCTCAGCTGGATAGAGCAGTGCCCTTCTAAGGCAAAGGTCGATGGTTCGAATCCATCTGCGGGTACCAAAAAATTCTATCTACAACAATCTTTGCACTATCCCATCAAAATCTGAAACATACTCCTGATCTTGTTTTATACGAAATACATCATACTCAATCTCTGCTTTGATTTTCGCCTCTAGAGCAGTCACTTTTCCGCTATCAAGCAATATCGGGTAGTTTGAAATTTCCAAAACCTGTACTAATAATTTTGACCAATCTTCCATATTTGTGACTACTTGCCTTGTGGCACGATTTTCAGCTAAATCAAGGTATGCGGAAACTGTCTTTTCTAATTCTTTGAGATGTTGTTCTTCAAGATAATTTTTTGCAATGGTCACATCACTTTTCAAAATCTTTCCTTTAGGAGAATTTTTCCATGATTTTAGTCCCATGTATATCTTTTTTGCATCCGCTTTAGTATAAATTATTTCAGCAGCAGTTTGCCCGGTAATTGCCCAATGAAGTTTATTTTGAACAGTTGCAAAAAATTCTTTCGTGACAGGGGAAGTCCTATCATAATCAGCTGAAAGGGCAAAGAGATCTGTAATCTTTTGATAGAATCTTCTTTCACTGAGACGAATCTCTCGAATTCGTTCAAGTAAATCATCAAAGTAATCCTTACCAAAATACTTGATCTGCTTCAATCGCTCATCATCCAATACAAAGCCCTTCACAATGAATTCGTCTAAAATATTACCAGCCCAAATTCTAAATTTCATGGCACGATCAGAATTTACCCTGAAGCCAACAGCTACAATTGCTTTGAGGTTGTAATGAATGGTATTATAAAACTTTTCATCACTAGCAGTTACTCGAAATTTTCGAGTAACTGAATTTTCAATCAGTTCATTTGAATTAAATATTTCTTTAAGATGATAATTGATTGTATGTGATTCAACACCAAACAGCTCCGCCATCAACTTCTGATTCAACCAAAGAGTGTCATCAAAAAAATAAACATCAATATTTACAAGACCATCTTCGGTTTTGTAGATGACAAAATTGTTAAACTTTTCTAGTTCCTGATTCTTATTATCATTCATACTCAATTCTTACTAAGTGCTACACTTCAATCGTATGCACATCATGTTTACTTTTCAAGAAGAATAATAATTTTAAAAAATTCGAAGAAGGTCCATTATTATTAATGGACTTCTTAAGATTACCTACTTTTCAACACCGGATATATATTAGAAGTTAGCGTGACGTTGTGTCATAATAAAATATAGCATCCCGTGCAAATCAAGTATTCGGTCAACAAGTGCAGGTGCAACGCGGTACACCCCCTCTGTTAAATTAGAATTGAAAGTTCTATTAGAACTGTAATATGCACCTCCAGTACCCCTAGTTTTACTCATAAGCCAACCACAATAAAAATTATTTTTCAAGAAATCATTAATATAGTAATACTCCCCTGGAGACGATGTCGTTACAACTAAATCCCCGGGTAACAAGTGTTTTGCACTTATTTGTGAAAGATATACTTCTCCTACAACTATATCACCTACAGAATTTATTGTAAAAAATTTGGTATCCGGTCTCATGTTTTTTCCTCATTTCTTTTTTCTATTGTATATTAGAACACATTTTAGTAAAGTAAGAAAAAATTGAGGCGGTCCATATGACTAAAAGACAAATAAATTTTCCTGTTAAATTTGAAAATTTCGAAAAAATTATCAAAGGTAAACTTTGGTATATAGAACTTCCGGTTAAAAAAGGTGGTCAATGTGAAATACTAAAAATTGAAAAAGGAGCAACCCTTCAAAAACACATTCACAAGAAAAGTGACTTTCAAATTTTAATAATTAAAGGAAGAGGATTTGTGATAGAAGGAAAAGGTGGTACTTATTATCGTCAAGGAATGGGATATACCATACCAAAAGGTATGCCTCACAGTTTTATAGCACTGGAAGAAACAGTGATGTATTCTGAGTCCGCAGGTCAGTCTGAAGGTGATACAGAATTCATAACTGAAAATTACCCGTTATATGCAATGTATACGAATCCACATTATCCAGTTCTTTTAGATTTGAAAACTGCCAGAAAATTATATAAAGATAAACAAAAAAATAATAATGTAATTGGGGATTTAGTCATTGATTTTTTAGGCGCATTGCCTAGGGAAATAAATGAAACTGATAAGAAGTTGATTATGAGATAGTAACCCGTCGAATTCGACGGGTTTACAAAAAAAAGCTAAGCCATCCTCCGGGGTGGCTTTTCAACATATCATAAATCAAAATTTGACATTTTTTAATTCAAACATATTGTATGCAAAAAACCCAGGAGC
The DNA here is from genome assembly GCA_964349065.1 of uncultured Candidatus Peribacteria bacterium. Lineage (GTDB taxonomy): Bacteria > Patescibacteriota > Gracilibacteria > 1-14-2-50-48-13 > 1-14-2-50-48-13 > CAYGEY01. The sequence continues at coordinate 16,330 of CAYGEY010000019.1, forward strand.
AAAAAAATGAACTACACCAAGAAAACCAGTATCAGATATTCTCACAAGGATAATGTAATCAATGGAAGCCTTCAGTCTTTAGAACTTCCATCTCATGATGAGTCAGTTATCCGGCTTTGCCACTTAACTGCATACGGAAGCACTTACCCGCAAGTTCATAAAGATATTGATGTCAAAATCACTGTGTTTCAAGGCAAAGGGTGGATCAGATGTGAAGGACTTATCACGGAGTACAATCCCGGAAGTATCTTCCAAATACCACAAAAACAAGTGTATTGTATAACTGCAACAAATGATACTGGTTTCTTATTGGATACGAGTAACATTTGTAACCCAACAAACACCGATTTTGCTGAAGAGACATATCCGCTCTTTCAGATTTGTGTAGATGATAAGAAATTACTCCTCAATCTCTATGGAGCAGGTAATATCATCAACTCTGGTTGGATCAAAACCAGCTTTGGACAATTCGTCATCAATCACGTGGGAGCAGTCCCCAGATTGATGAATGAAACCGACAGACAACTTATCTATGACAAGGCCGATGAAATTAGTGACAGCAAATAAAAATGTAGTATATTTAAACACAAATAATGAACTTATGACAGGCCACCCATTGGTGGCTTTTTCTTTGTTCAATTCTTGACTCTATCACTCTTCCTGTTATCGTACCTGCAAATGAAATAAATTTCAAAAAAGAGGACAAAATGTCACTTACTTTACTAGATGAAATAAACAATCAAACAAGCAGTATCCTTACCCTAAGACAGATGGGGATGTATCCCCGTTCTGCAATTGATCACTTTAAATCAGTAACATTGAAAGAATTAAGGAATTTTGCGGAAAGAATACATCTTCACAGTCTTAGCTATCAATGTATTGATGTAGAGTGTTTCTTTCAGGAAGACATTTCCTTAATGGAATTATTTAATTTCATGAAGGAAACATTCTTCCCCGAGAAGGAACCAATATTTGGCTTTATTCTAAGTTCTGGAAGGATCCAGGATATAAAGTTCGAAAAACAAAACCTTGATTATGGTGGGATTGACTTCTCCCTTAAGAATCAAAAAGTCAAAATCGTTCTCAACTTTACATACAAATTGTTATGAAGTTGAAAACAACCAAATTTCAGTACGCTCTAACTAAAAACTAGGGCGTATTCATTTTTTCTACTTTCAAAACCCACCTCCTCACATACTCCCCATGTCCCACTGCAAAATCCTCGGGATCTATTCCCCTCGCATCCACAAAAAATACTTCTTTCGCCTCACTATCTTTAGCAAAAGGCTCTCCCACTACTTCACAACTATACACCATATCAGAGCAATAACATGCAGTCACAGAAATCTCCGGGACATCATCCCCAGAAGCCTCAACAAACTTTTTCAGCGGCAACTCTCGAACATCCCGCCCCGGGTTATCCTCCAAAAATAAAAACTCAAAATGAACTCCATGTAATCCCGTCTCTTCCGTCAGCTCTCTCTTAGCACAATCCTCATACTTCTCATCTCCTGCTTCCAAACACCCTCCCGGTAACACTAATTTTCCATTGTGTTTTTCCCCGCTTCTCAGTACCACAATATCAAACGGTGAACCTTTTCTATATGCAATAATACTCGCAGTCGGCACGGCTAATTTTAATTTGAACATAAAATCAATATAAGAATAAACAATATACACCTTAAATTTACTACCTTTTTCTTGCAAAGAAAGTAAACTGTTATAGACTTCGCTCGACAATTACTATTTAAAATTACTATGTCATCAGCACAAAAACCACGATTACTCTACAAAGTTCACAAAATCCGAAAGACCAATGACAAGAAAACAGAGCAACTACAAAAGGATTTTCCGAAACTTCTAAAAAGACTCAAGCTCGAAGGTCCGACAAAATGGATGAAG
>CAYGEY010000020.1:0-17013 GCA_964349065.1 uncultured Candidatus Peribacteria bacterium
TTCCTACACCTTATATAGGGATATTAGATTTACATATTCTGTATTTATTTTTTAATACTTTTATTCCCCTTTCAAACACAAAAAAAATACCTATAATCCACATGTTATCAATAAATATCAATCATGTCAGATAAGAAGAAAAAACAAAATATAGAAAAAGAAGAAATCAACATTGAAGAGCAGGAACTACCAACCGAGACCACTGACCTACAAGAAAAACTCCTCCGCCTCCAAGCAGATTTTGTTAATATGAAGCAACGCCAAGAGAAAGAAAAATCCGAATTCGCCATGTATTCACTCGAAAAATTCGTCACAGGATTATTACCTGTTATGGATGCAATCTCAGCAACAATACAACATATACCCGAAGATCTTGTAACAAACAAATGGACAGAAGGGGTTTTGCATTCTTCTAAAATGCTCTTCCAATTCACCGAGTCGCTTGGCCTCACAAAGATGAACATCACACCAATGGAAACCGACTTTGATCCAACCCATCACGAAGCAATCGCAACCGTTGAGGACAAAGATCACTCAGGAAAAATCCTCGAAATCTTCCAGGACGGATATATTCTTCGAGATTCTCGTGTCATCCGAACCGCTAAAGTTAAGGTTGGTAGTTAGTCGATGCTGAGCCACGCATCGCAAAACTATCGACCTCCAACAAAATCTTACTCTTCTCATGAAGGACAGCATCTTCAACGATTATTTTACTCTTCAAGATTCTCACAATCTGACTCCTAGCAATCACATATTTTTTCACCGCAAAAAATCTCAATACTCGTTTCTCCACATATAATTTTTGAACACTATCAGAAATATCATCCCAATCAAAGTTAACTACTCTACCCAAATATTTTCCTGATTTTGTCAGCACTTTTTGCCCAACTCTTATATTCATAGAAAGGTAAATTTTATAAATAGTATAGTTCAAGGAGTCAAGGAGAGAGTGACGCAGCGGCAGTAGATAACTACTGCGAGGAACGAATGACGATGACGACGAAGAAATATGCATCTATAAGATTTACCTTATTCATGCACAAGTATCTTCGCAGTATCAGATAAAGTAATTGGAGGCTCTGCATCCGCCGCAGGCTTCACTACATCCGTCCCCGTTACTTTGATAGAAATACTACTACTCTTCGAATTCCCCTTTGCATCCTGAGCAAACGCCTTAAGTGTATGTGACCCCGTTGTGTACGCAGAGCCATTTAGTTTCAAAGAAAAAACATATGGTTTCAAAGGAAACGATTTTATCAATGTATCATCAAAATAGAGATCTACTTGTTTCACACTACTCTCTGCATCTGATGCTGCAATGTCTATCTTTACCGTACTTCCTAACGCAAAACTCGTACCACTAGCAGGCGAAACGAACGAAATAGTTGGCCCATTGCTATCCGCCTTCACGCTAACAGAAAGACTTTCCTCAGAGGTAAAAAAATTGGTATCATATGCAATTACTTTCAGAATATGCTTTTTAGTATCATTGGGTATAACAACACTTCCTTGCGTATACGGAGCCGTAGATCTCGTATCTTGCAAAGTCCCATCAACATAATATTCAACTTTTGCTATCCCGATAGGTGCATTCACCGAAACAACAAGCGTAGCTTTTCCTGGTGCAATCGTACCACCACTCACCGGCTGAACAAAAGAAACTGAAATCTCTTTTCCATCTGCAGTTTTTTTACAAAGTTCACTCGTCTCGGTCGGAATATCGATTACCTCCCCGGAAGCAAATCCCTTTGAAGCAGCCCATGCCAAGACCGGGTTTTCCCATGCAGGAACATTAGGTTTTTCACTATGCACATTAAAAGAAATCAATTCATCCACGACAGCATCCGGACAATCATCTGTCGCTAATTTTCCATTCCTTTTATCAATTCGTGTGACCTTATGTCCACCATCATATTCAGTTGGTACACTCCATGAAGAAAATAATCCCACCTTACTATATCCCGGAGGAGTTTCCTTACTTGCACGTTTTCCTGACAATGTACTTACGGCTACTCGTACCAGCCCCTTTGGCTCATCAAATTCCTTTTTCTCTCTATCTGCATGTGCCTGAACCATAAACTCTTTCCACAGAGGTGAGGCTTCTGTAAGACCTTCTGCACGCTGTGAAAGTGCAGATCCATCATTATTTCCGGCCCAAACAGCTGTTGTCATATACCTCGAATATCCAACTGTCCAGAGATCTGAAGGGTAAATACTGCTTCCAAATCTTTTATTAGATGTTCCGGTTTTTGCCGCAACAACTTGACCTGGAATAGTCAAAATATTTCTCCAATATGGGCTTTCAGGCCTCGCTGTCGGATCAGATAAAATATCAGTGATCTGATAGGCAATCTGTGGATCAAGTACTTTTGTTTCCTCAAGATCCTGTTCCCATTGTTCAATGACTTCACCATCTCTATTAACAATCTCCATTATAGGATTTGGAGCATGATATATACCACCATCAGCAAAAATACTATATCCGGCCGCCATATCTATAGGCTTGGTTTCACCGGCACCAATTGCAATTGGATATCCATAGTTAAACCATTCTTCCTGAGGTTTTCCTTCATTTTGAGCATCACGATCATCTTTGAGATACGCAAAACCCATCTTATCTAAAAAATCCAAAATTTTATCATCTTCCCCTGCCAAGAAATATGCTTTAATAGGCGGTATATTTCGAGAATATGCAAGGGCATTTCTTATCATCATAGGTCCCTTAAACATACCATCATAGTCTTGTGGAGATTTTGATCCTATCTTCAATGACACATCCCAAAGCACACTCCCTGCGCCCCACTTCCCCCCAAAAAGTGCCGCATAAATAAAAGGTTTGAATGAAGATCCCGGCTGTCTCCTACGAGTTGTAACATTCACATTTCCGTCATTAGCCGTATCCCAATAATCTCTTGATCCGACCATAGCCAATACTTGCCCATTATTCGGATCCAATGATACAAGTGCAGCATTCTTTACACCTTTATTTGCTTCATTTTTCTGACCATAGTCACGTACCACTTTTTCAGCGATTCCTTGTAACTTTGGATCAAGTGTTGTTTTCACAATATACCCTTTTGAACCAACATTTTCTCCATATTTCTTTTCTAAATACTCACGGACATACATCACAAAATGAGGATGAACTATTTTTTCCTTATTCTGTTTGAACACCAATGTATGAGATTCTGTCCAAGCCTGTTGTTTTTGCTCTTTCGTAATATAACCCTCTTCTTCCATTCTTTTTAACACATCATCCTTCCTACCCTTCACATACTTTGGATCATCCATACTTGCACATCCACCAATACTACTACTGATAACCGTAGTGTTTTGGGCAGATTCAGGACCGTTTTCATACAAATCTGACAAATCCTTCTTGGCTATTGTAAATGTATTCCCTTTCTGCGTTTTAATTTTCACACCACCGACAAAAAGATCAAAACTCTTGTTCCCGGAGCTTATTGAAAAAGAATCTTTTGCAGAAAGCTCCAATGTATCACCCTTTGCTAGTGTACTTTCCTTTGCTTTACCACTATCTGGAGTGATCTTCACCCAAACTTTTTCTTGAGCAACAACAGAAACTTCTAAGGTATCTGAAGTAGTTATGCTTGCCTTCGTATCTATACCCGGAGCTGCATCCGCATCACCGGTATTAATACCGCCATTCGAAGATTTACAATATCCTAATAATAAATTTTTATTTTCACCAAATGGAGAATAATATGTCGGCCCCTTTGGCAAACTAGCAAGAACAGCCGATTCGGCAACAGAAATTTCCGATGCATGTTTTCCAAAATACGTCATGGAAGCAAGTTCAATCCCATTTGCATTTCCGCCAAAAGAAATTTGATTCACATAGAGTTCGAGGATTTGATCCTTTGTATAAGATCTTTCAACAAGATATGCCAAAAGAGCTTCTTTGATCTTTCGATCAAATGTTCTCTCATTATTTTTCAGAACACTATTTTTCACAAGCTGTTGAGTGATTGTAGATGCCCCCTGTACAGAGTTTCCTTTAATATTAGATGTCATAGCTCGAACTAATCCAGAAAAGTCTACTCCCGGATGAGTATAAAATCTCTTATCCTCAATAGAAATAATTGCATTCAAAAAGTTTTTGGAAACATCCGCAATTTTAATATATTGTCTATTCTCATCTTGAAATAATCGATACATTTCATTTCCTTCCCTATCTAGGATCACAGTTGACTGAGTAATACTTTTTCCGATATTATGAACATCAGGAAGACTCGACAACAAAGAAATCAAGTACGTTGATGCCAATACAGTCCCGATAAATATAGGGGAAATAATCAGAAACGTAATAAATGAGAGGAAATTTCCCTTCTGCATTCTCTGTTTTTGTCTGGCAAGAAAGAAATCCCGTATAATAATGCGCATAAAATTGAAATATGAATATCGTCTGCTTTAGTGTATTGGGAGCGCGTAAAAAAGCAATCTTTTTAAATATAGATACTCAGCATATTTCTTCGTCATTTTTCTTGCGTGAAAGAGTGTATTGCAGTAACCTATTCACGCTTATAGAAACTATAATATGTTTAAAAAACTAACGAAAAAAACAAGACGCGCAGATAGACTTATTAAAGGTATTATTGTTGGTGGTGCAATTGGTTCCGTCGTAGGCATGACACTTGCTCCAAAAAGTGGTAAAGACACAAGGAGTTTTCTTAAAAATTCATCATTAGGCCTTTTTTCAAAGATTTTGTTTTTCAAAAAGAAAACAAGAGAGCAACCAATTGTCAAAACCCCTTCACTTTTATCCAGAATTTTATTTAAGAAAAAAGAAGCGCCTATAGTAATTCAAAAGAAATCTGTACTAACCAGCTTTTTACGCGGAATGCGTGCCCTTATTTTTGGACGAGAAAAGAAATGAAAAAAATATTCCTCGCAAGCATAGTCACATCACTTTTCATCCTACCAACCTCATTAGCAAATGAGGTTGATTTTCCGTCATTATATCAAAAAAATTACTCAATAGTGATTGACGGCACAAAAGAAAAGATTGAGAAGAATTTGCAAGCATTCAAAAAAACACCCATGTACGTTGTGAGTCCTGAAAATCAATTTCTCCCTATTACATATGAAACACTTATATCTCATTTGAATATTTCAGAGATACATGAAAATAATAAAAATTTCGTGTCTATCTCGCTCAAAGATCCAACAGATTTGTTAAACCAAACAATTTTCGCCAATAAAGAGATACCATTTTTGCATAAAGGATCAGACGTTATTCTTACCAAAACATCGTCGGGGAGTACCCTGCCATATAGCATCTCTGGAGAACTCCTTCCCGGGTACAATCTACAATATGATGATTTTTTATTCATTCTTCTAAAAAGTATAGCTGAAGGAAAAAAAGGAACGGCCATTCGACTCCCAACTGACCAAACCTCATCAAAAGTTATTTTCAAAGACGGACATATAGAAAAAAATATAGATATCGTCGCTGAAGGCATTTCCAATTTTCATGGATCCACAAATAATAGGATCCACAACATTAAAACGGCAATGCTCAAATTTAACGGATATGTCATACCTAAAGGAGCAACATTTTCCTTTACAGACATACTTGGAATTGTCGATGGTTCTACAGGATATAAAAAAGAACTCGTTATCAAAGGGCCAAAAGTAGAAATGGAATATGGAGGTGGGGTCTGCCAAGTTTCATCAACAATATACCGTGCCGCACTTAAAGCCGGATATGAGATTACAGAAAGAAAAGCACATTCTTTTGCAGTCCATTATTATGAACCATGGGGTACTGATGCTACCGTCTATCCCGGCATCCAAGATCTCAAATTTATCAATGATTCGCCTTCTGATATTATAGTGCATTACTTTATTCACGGAGACGATTTGCATACCAATTTTTATGGGGTAAGTGACGGTCGAAAGGTCACTCTCGATGGGCCACACTTGTATGGATTTGAAGGAATACCGGCACCAACGGTAGAAACAGTTTCATACCTAGCACCAGGAAAACGTATTGTTAAAGAAGGAGGAGTCCAAGGATTTGCTGCTTGGTGGGAAAGAAAAATACAAAAGCCTAATGTGCCTGAGAAAAAAGAAATAATTGATACCATCTACCCGCCAAAAAAAGGGTATGTGTATGAGGGAGCATCAGCAGCGCCTTCAACAAATTCATAACGTACTTGCAATTACCATAAAGACAACTTACATTTATTTTGATTTTTTCACTCAATAACATGGAAATTACTTGGTTAAAAGAAGGTTCATTTATCTTAAAAGATAATAAGAATTCGATAATTATCAATCCAATTACAGGGACAAAGGCGAAAGGCCCTTTTACAACTGCTGTACTTTTAACAAGCGACCATAATGAGTATGCGACGGATATCATTACTTCAGCGGGAACAAAGATCACAGACTGGCCTGGCGAATACGAAATTGGCGGCTGTTTAATACAAGGTGTTGAGATTCCGGATACCAATGATGGAACAATCCACACAGCATTTAGCATAACCAGCCCTGAAAAAATCACATTTGCGTTTCTTGGTAGTAATATGCACGGACTTTCATCTTCAGCATTAGAAGATCTGGGAAATATAGATGTACTTATTATACCTATTACAGAAAACGAGCAACGAACATTTAAAAATATTCATGCGGTCATAGATGATATAGGCCCGTCATACGTCATCCCGGCGTACTATTCTTCTGACGAAGATTTCCTCAGTTTTGCAAAAAATATCGGAATATCTCCACAAGAAAAAAAGAAATCAATAAAATTTACCAAGAGTATGGTTGGCGGAGAAATTGTTGTACTAGCACCACTTGAGAAAAGCGAGTAAGCTTAACTATCCAGATCAACAATTGTTTTATAATCAATATCACTCTTTAAACACCGAGGTATATTCTGTTTTGTGATTGGGAGCATCGGAAACCTATCTTTTTCAAATGCAAACGATAAATCCTTGCCGGAAACACAACTTAAAAAATAGACAAATTGATTCATACGACCTATCCGATCATCTGCATCAATACTCCTAATATTATTCCCCTGCGAAACATATAATCGAAAAACATTCTTCAAATCAGAAAGTGTAATAGTATCCAGTCTAGCCAATATAACTCCAAGATAATAGTCAGCCAAATTTCCTGCAATTGGATTATCCACAAAAAGATTTTGAAAACTATAGCCTTTTGAGGTGTATTCTGCATAAAATGGAGAATAAAATGCGAGTAGATCTGTTGATGACCAAAATGTTTTATTATCAAGTTGGATTGGAACATGAGATCTATCCAAGCCTAAAAGTAACCAAAGATTTGCAATAGCCTCCCTCGATGATGAATCAAAATAATACTGAGTATTTGGAGTGACATTCTCAAATGTATGTGCGAGTTCGTGGGCGATACCAAATGTAAGATAACCATTATTGTTTTCTTTTGCGACCTGACTGCCGGCGTCATTTGTTATTTCAATCGGATTTCCGGAAAGCCCCCAAGCATTGAACCAAATATACCCTAAAGGACAATTGTTATCAGTCACAGTTCGATGATTTTCGAAAGTAATTCCCTCTTTCCAACTACAGAGTGAAATTATTTCCTGATTTTGATACGGCCTCAACCCAAAAATTTCAATATACGAATCCTGAACCCTTTGTATATTATTTATGAACTTATTGGGAGCAATGATCATTTCAGCAACCTTATTCGAAAAAATAATAGACAAATTTCCAATAGTTATTTTCCCTGTTGAAAAGAAAGTTTTTTCTTCCGTAGTACAATTTGTCTGATCGGAGTATGTACAATTTTTAATGAAAATATTTTGAGTAGTTGGAGGAACAGGAGGAACTACAAAAGGTTGCTTGGGAATTGAAGTTGGAAGATTATTTGTATTCCAGACAAAGTCATCTTCATTGTTTTTCAAAACAACTTTAAAATCTTTTTTCAACTGCTCAAATTCAAGCAACGTTGATTCTTTTGTTATTGTAGGAGTGTGCACAAATGATTTTTGATTTTTCAAGTAAACCTCAACATCAGTCAGCAACATCACAGCCTCTGCCCTTGTCATCTTTTCATTAGGACGAAACAATGTAGACCGAATGATATTGTTACTAAAAGCATATGCAACATATGACGCAAACCAATCCTTAGTTTGTACATCTGTAGCAAAAACATATGATACATTTGGATAAACCGACAAATACCCTTTCAAAGTATGTTCTAATGTGTTTTCTGAAACACCGGCTCGCAGTAATGTCATTTTTAAAGCCTCTGCCCTCGTAACATGATAATCTGGATGAAATGTTTTCCCTCCGCTATATCCGGAAATACTTCCTGAATGAAACAATTCCAAAACATACGAAAAATACCAATCAGTTTTCACCACATCCTCAAATAATGGATTGATGGTGATCTTTTGTTTAGAAATTGGAAAAAGCTTTACCAACATTTTTGACATTTCTGCCCTATTAACAGGACGATCAGGTCGTAAAGTATTGTCAGGATAACCTCGGACAATATCCTTGTTCACAAGATACATAAATGATCGAAATGATGGAGAAGTTTCAGAAATATCTGTATACGCAAAAGTCGTATACACAAATGTGCAAAATAAAAAAACTGAAATAATTGAAAATTGTTTTTTCATGTAACTATTATGAAATTATTATTATACATGTCAATTGTTTCAAAATAAATCTATGCGATAGTAAAACTGTAGTTAAAAGTTAACAACAATGAACAAAATACATATTTTAGAGAAACTTGTCCAAAATCAAATCGCTGCAGGAGAAGTAATCGAACGTCCCTACTCTGTAATAAAGGAGTTGGTCGAGAACAGTATTGACGGCAATGCAACAGATATACAAATTGATATTGAGAATGAATTACTTCGAGTTGCAGACAACGGTACCGGGATGTCAAAAGAAGATGCCATACTTTCAGTTGAGCGATATGCAACATCAAAAATTACTAAAAGCAATGATCTCTTTATGATTCACTCGTTTGGTTTTCGAGGCGAAGCATTAGCCAGTATTTCCGCAGTTTCTGACTTTGTTCTAAAAACAAAAAGAGTGAACGATATTGGTGGAACTTCTATTCGAATTTTGGGGGAAGAATTATTAGAAACAGACATCATCGGAATTCCTGATGGAACAATAGTCGAAGTACGTGATTTATTTTTTAATACTCCAGCCAGGAAGAAATATCTCAAATCTGATCAAACAGAATTCGGACATATCCAAAAGATTATTCAGAGTTTTGCAATTGCTCACCCAGAGATATCATTTACGCTTACTCACAGCGGCGGTACTAACTTTGAAACAAGATCAAGTGACCTTTCAACGAGAATACGTACTATACTAGGCAACAAACTTTTTTCTGAATTTTTCTCATTTCAATTAGATGCGCTGGAAATAAAAATTCACGGCTACGCAATCAAACCATCACATGCCACAAGCGCCCGTAAACATCAGTATATCTATATAAACAAACGATTTGTAGGTAGCAGTATAATACATAAAGCAATCACAGAAGGCTATCACAGAGTTACAAAAGACAATATTAGCCCAAGTTATGTCATCTTTCTGGAACTCCCACCGGAAAATATCGATATCAATGTTCACCCCAGAAAAGCTGAAGTGAAATTTAAAGACCCTGATGTTGTCTTTAAATCTGTAAAAAACATGATTGCGGAGACATTAGCAAAAGAAGATGTTGTGAAAAGAGTGGAGTCCATTCCAAGTTTTCAATCAACCCCACTACCAAGATTTTCTGATTATTCACCACAATCAAGATCAAAATCTCCATATGCAATGCCTCGGCAATTGCACGTTCAAAACACATTAATTGACCACTCCTCTGTTGCAGTATTAACAGAGAAAAATCCTATCACATTAAAGTACCTAGGACAACTCCAAAATTGCTACCTCCTGTGTGAAAATGACCAAGGCCTCGTCCTCATAGACCAGCATGCGGCTCACGAAAGAATTCGTTTTGAGAATCTCAGAAATAATGAATCAGAAACACTTTCTCAACAACTTCTCAGTGCAGAAATAATTGAGCTCTCTCTCAATGAAAAAAATTTACTCATTGAACATTCTGAAGATATCAAAGCATCCGGATTCGCATTTGAAGAAGTGGGAGATGGAAATATTATACTAACTAGCGTCCCTTCGATAATAGTTAAAAATCAAGGAGCAGATATTGAATGTCTATTCTTAGATATTCTCCACGGATTTGAGCATCTCTCGGAAAATTGCTCAGGAAGTTGTAATGAAATAACCAACTACAGAGAAAAATTATGGGCTTACACTGCCTGTCGAGGTGCAATCCAATTCGGCGATCCTCTTTCTGATACTGAAGCAAAAGAACTTCTCATTGATTTTGAGCAGTGTACCAATAAACACACTTGCCCTCATGGAAGAACGAGTATGATCAATGTAGATATGCACTCATTAAAATCATTTTTTGATAGGTAGCGTAGTTCCTAAGTATTTGGCAAGTACCCACTACTTGCGGGAGTACTTTCTCCTGATATTATACATGTAGTCCAAACATCAACCCTCCAATGATATGGATATTCTCTCCAGTTTAGAAAAAATATTTTCCTCTGAAACCTTAGGCTCAATATTCCTGGGAATTTTGATTTATCTGGCATTTCTTTGGATAGCAATAATTGTTTGGGTAACAAAAGATATCACCAACAGAACAAACAATCTCACCTTTCAAATTATTTCTATTTCCCTCGTTATTTTTCTCACTCCTGTTTTCGGATTAGTTTTATATCTGATTATCAGACCTTCTCGATCCCTAGTTGAGAGATATTACGAAGATATCGAACAAGATCTTTTAGATACATGGTTTACAGAGTTTGAAAAAGAAAAGAAAGATGAAGCACGTGAAGAAATAAAATCTGAAGAGAAAGAGAAAAAGAAAAAACCTTTAAAGTAAGCTTGCGTGATGCTCACAGTTTAATTACATTACCTTTGTACTAGAAATACCTGATAAATAGTATAATGCAAGGCGTCAAGGAATGAGACGACGCAACAGTAGTGGCAATTACTGTGAGGAGCGAATGACGAAGACAACGCAGCAATATGCATTTATCAGGGATTTCTACTATGCCCAGGTGGTGAAATTGGTATACACGCAGCCTTGAGGTGGCTGTGCTCGCAAGGGTGTGGAGGTTCGAGTCCTCTCCTGGGCACCATGAATATTATCGAATCCAATATGAAAACCATCAGAAAAATTAAGAAATACAGCATCTTTGCAATCCTAGGTCTGATAGTTGCAGGGTATTTCATTTACCCAAAACTTCCTCCACTCAAAGATGAATATAAAACTTTTGCCAAAGAACTAGGTGGTTTTGTCTGCAATATCGCAGGTACAGACCAAGATATCAAAAAATTTTCCCCGGAAACTTTCCCTGCCCTTGTCATGCGTTTCCAACAAAGTGGTTCACAATTCCGCACCATGACACAGTCAGATGTACTAGCTAAATTCCAAGCCTTGAAAGAGGACCCACTTCAACTTGGGCTTTTTGTCACAGATGTTTCCGGACAATTGATGACTTGTGGGAGATAATGGTGTTCTCACCATGAGCCTGTCGAATGGTGGGAGATAGTGGTGTTCTCACCATGAGCCTGTCGAATGGTGGGAGATAATGGTGTTCTCACCATGAGCCTGTCGAATGGTGGGCAATACAGGATTCGAACCTGTGACCTTCCCCACGTCAAGGGGACGCTCTAGCCAACTGAGCTAATTGCCCGAACAGAAAAGAGTATAAACAGAGCCAACGATTTCTCAAGGCTTTTTCTACCTTCTTCCTATGTACTTTTTTTATACTTCAACCTAAAATACGCTCACATAAATCTCAATGTATACCATGACCTCCAAAACAACCTCCTACAGGACCCACTCTTGTAACGATACCACAATTATCAACATAGATAACAATATAACGCTTTGCGGATGGGTACACTCTCGGCGTGATCATGGAGGTTTGATTTTCATAGATCTTCGCGACCGATATGGACTCACACAAATCGTATTTGATCCGGAACACAACAAGGACACTCATAAAAATGCTGAACATCTCAGATCCGAATGGGTTATACAAGTCACCGGGAAAGTACGAAAACGTCCTGAAGGTCAAACTAACAAGAACCTCAACACCGGAGAAATAGAAATCCTCGTTGATACACTCGTGATTCACAACGAATCAAAGACTCTCCCCTTTGAAATAGACGAACATGCCGCCATCCCAAATGAAGAGCTCCGCTTGGAATACAGATATTTGGATCTTCGTCGCAAAAAAATGCTGAATAACCTCATGCTTAGACACAAAATGGTATCCTGGACTCGAAGTTACTTTGAAAAAGAAGATTTTATTGATGTAGAAACCCCAATGATGGTCAAAGGAACACCTGAAGGTTCGAGAGAATACATCATCCCCTCTCGTGTTCACCCGGGAGAATTTTACGTCCTTCCTCAATCTCCTCAACAAATGAAACAGCTCCTTATGCTTGCTGGTTTTGATAAATATTTTCAACTTGCAAGATGTTTTCGTGACGAAGATTTACGTGGAGATCGCCAACCTGAATTCACACAGCTCGATGTAGAAATGAGTTTTGTCGGTATGGAAGATGTCATGACTATTTTCGAAAACTGGGCAAAAGGAATTTCAGAAACTTTAGCACCTCAAAAGAAAATACGACATCAAACGTTCCCGCGTCTCAAATACATGGATGCAATAAACATGTACGGAACCGACAAACCTGATATCAGATATGATCTCACAATCCAAGATGCGGATGAAGTTTTCAAGGGAAGTGGAATCAATTTCATGGAAAATGTTTTAAATAGTGGTGGTGTCATAAAGGCACTCCGAGTGCCAAACGGCTCTGATTTACCACGTTCACAAATCGACAGTTATATTGAGCTCGTACAAAGTCAAGGTGCCGGCGGAATGGCATATATGATTTTTGATAAAGAAACTGGAGAATTAAAAGGGACCCTCGCTAAATTCTTTGAAGGAGAAAAAGCAACGAGAGCTAAAGAACAATTAGGCGCAGAAAAAGGCGACATAGTTTTCTTTATGGCAGACAAATGGGAAAAAGCTTGTACGTATTTAGGAGTTCTACGAACTGAACTCGGAAACTATTACAAACTCAAAGACAATGAGACATTAGCCTGGCTTTGGATCACAGATTTTCCTCTTTTTGAGAAAGGAGATGATGGAACAATCGGTGCAGTACACCACCCTTTCACTAGGCCAAACGCAGAAGACATGCATTTATTGGAAAGTGAAGAAACAAAGTTACAGGCTCTTTCAGAAACGTATGACATTGTTCTCAACGGATATGAAATGGGAGGGGGTTCAGTACGAATCCATGAACAAGAGTTGCAAAAAAAAGTTTTTGCATTACTCAATATTTCAGAGAAAGATCAGGAACGACGATTTGGCCATATCCTCAAAGCATTCCAATATGGAGTTCCTCCCCATGCCGGAATAGCAATTGGTTTTGATCGCTTAGCCATGATATTCGCTGACGAATCCAATATCCGCGAAGTAACAGCTTTTCCAAAAACCCAAAAAGCACGAGATCTGATGTTCGGCTCTCCTACAGCACTCCCTGAAACAACGCTCAAAGAAGCACACATCAATATACGCAACTAATAAGTATTATCTACTGTCTCTGCAGCCAATTTTCTTCGACGATATGTCGCAAACCCCGCTAAAACACCTGCCGCCACAAAGAGTACCCAAGCAAGTGGCCCTGAGGCAACTTTCACAGCATTACTGAGAGACTTACTTTCCTGATCACCACAATATGCAGTAACAGCATAATAATAGTACGGAGTTGCTTTTGACAGCTCTGGTAAAGTGAACTGTGCTTCCTGCACCTTAATAGGATCATTTGAAAATTCACCTGATTTCACTCCACTATAAATATAATACCCTTCAGCCGTTGCAACTGTATCCCACACCAACACCCGTTTCCCATCTACCAAAGCTAAACGTAAATTATTTACATCAAGAGGTGAACATGTAGCTGCTGCAGGTTTTGCCATTTCAGCCGGTTTTCCTGATACCTCAATACTCTGTACAAGTGAATCTCCACTTACAGAGAGAGCCTGCACCCTAAAATAATGTAATGAATTCGCAATCAATGGATCTATCTCTATTGATGAATCAGTTTTAGAAACCAATTTCTCCCGAATATAATTCTCGGGCGTAATCCCATAAAGAACACGATATGTATCAACACTGTTTAATAGCCCATCAAACTCCCAACTCACTTTCATTTTTCCATCTACAGGTGTTACTAACAGTGTTTTAAATGTCATTTTTGGTGGAGTAGTAACTGACTTCATATTATCTTCCAGAACAACAACACCACTTTTATCCTTCACTTTAAATTGAAAATAATATGTAGTATTTGGGGCAAGGTCTGAAAAGATAATTTGTGACTTTGTTGTATCCACTTCTTGAGAACCTTTGAGTGACTCTGGAGTTGTACCAAAACCTAATATATATCCGCCAATATCACTCATCTCAACAGGATTTATCCAGACCGCTTTTACGCTGGAATCACCTTCTAATGTATATGTGACTGTTTTTAAATCAAAATTCGAAGCTTTTACAGTAATAAACTTGGGCAAAGTTTTTGTACTTGTAAGTCCAAGATTATTAGTCAAAGTTACATCCGCATCAAATTCTCCTGCTGTTGCCGGAACTGAAATAATCCCGGAATATCTTCCTTGGATTTGAGTGCTTTCCTGCAATTGTAATGTTTTCCCTCCAATACTTATTGTTGACAAAGTAAGTCCGCTTTCTGTATCAAGATCAATTTCAACATTTTCTCCGGGAGTATAATACGGTTTTTTAGGAACTAATCCAACAGCTGAAATACTTGGGCCGGAAGCTCGAAGTGTAAATTGAACGGAAGTAGACTCACCAAGGGTACTCCCAGTTGCATCCATCCATTTCACTTGAATTTGGTGAGTTCCTTCAGAAAGATTACTTAGTGAAGTAGAAAATGCTCCGGTACCATCTGCTTTCACCGTACCTATTTTCACTCCATTATCAAAAATAGTAAGTTCAGAATTTCCTGTTGCTGTTCCACTTACCACAACCTCTTTGCTCGTTAAAACACCCGGCGCAGGTGATGTTAATGATATACCAGAGTTCGCTCCAACAATTGCATTTGGATCAATTGCCTGAAGCACTATCTCAGACTGCAGCGATGAATTATCAACATCTCTCACAATAATTTTTTTGGTTCCTGTTTTTGCAAACCTCGCCGATAATGAAAATTTCATAATTCCTCCAGGTTGTTCCATACCAGTAAACGTATAGTTTTTTACTTTCCCGGGAAGTTCCGCATCAGGATCATCTGACGTAAACTGAATAGTACCGCGATAATCAAGAGCTGGACTCCCCGTAGATGTTTTGGCTTCAACAATCAAATCAAAAGATTCACCAATGTTTACTTTATTTGCAGGATTAGAGGTCAGAACAAGCTTATCTGCAGATAACACCTGTGTTTCTGCGGCATTTGCAAAAAATGAAGATGAAATTCTTGGTACAATAGGAGTTGTATTGCTTGATGTACTACCGGAAAAAATAATATTTAACCTCTCGGAAAGCACATCCTTGGAAGTCATGTTCATCGCAGTATATGTAGATACACCTTCTTTTTGAGATGAAATATGAAATATCGCTCGTCCGTCCCGGTCAGTAATATTCGTTGTAACCGGTAATATTGTATCTTCCATTCGAGAAGATAACAGATTAATTGCCTGACCTGAAACAGGATTCATAAAACTATCGTACATTGAAACAACGATATATGTTGCATCACGGCCATCAGCCCTTAATAACGTTTTATCTGCTTCAAGATGTGATGTCATAACTGATGGAGTATCCGCATAGACCTCAAAAAATGTTTCGCTCTGCTCTGCGACATCTATCGCATGTACTTTATATGAGCCCGCAGTAGTAGTATGAAAACCATTTATGCTATACGTAGCATAACCGGAGGTATCTGTAATAACATCTGTAGTAAGTTTCGTTCCATTAGGCTTAGTTATCTCTAAGGTAACACGTTCCTTAGGTGGCAACTGTGATGTACGAACAACCGTTTCAAAACCTGCAATAGTATCATCTGCATATACTTCAAATGAAGAAACTTTTGCAAACACGAATTGCATACTCGTCAAAAGAATGGAAAGTATCCCAAGTCCTGCAAAGATTTTCATAAATAATTTTTTGGAGTTCATGTGACTTTTGTTTAAATATTTGTTTTAAATTAGGCTTCATACTATTATATATCAAACCTCTGGGACATACCTTTCAATACAAATGACACATTTACTTTTTAGTTTGTAATATGCTTTTTGTGTAATTTGCACACTCTTCTCCTTTTTCACAAATGTCTATTCTGTCTTTTATTCTCAAATCTACATAGGCAATATTTCCATTAATAATACTCATAGTCGGCTCTCCAGCCTTCCATTTCAATTTGTATAACTGTGTTTCAACTGGCTCCTGTAGCCAAATTAAGATGACAAATCCTTTATCAGTCGTTATATGTATCTCCTCTTCAAGCGGTAAATACATAAGTGATACAATCTGAAAAGGAAAATTTTTATCAAAAAGTTTAAGAATCTTATGCAGATCATCCATATGATCTTTTGGTATAAATTGTTTCCCGGATATAAGCTTAACTTTAGGATCCAGAACCTGTGACTTAGATTCCTCATATTTGTAACTCGGCACTGACATTTTTAACAAACTCCCTGTTGAAATGCTTGCAGAAGTAGTTTCACCTCCTTTAATAATGCTACCATTCTCTGCCAATAAAAAAGATTCATTCCCATCGATTTCTGAAATAGTAGCCAAAATCTGATACGAATCAGCAGTAACCTGTAAAACTCTAGGATACATCTTCGAAACAGTCACTGTCTTAATAAACGGAAAAGATTTCTTTAATTCATTTTCAAGACCACTTGTGG
>CAYGEY010000021.1:0-16641 GCA_964349065.1 uncultured Candidatus Peribacteria bacterium
CTATAGTACTAGTTTAAAAGCTTATTTTAAAAGTATTTGTTTGATATTATTGACATATTATAATATTTATATGACATAAATTTTATTATTGTCAAATATGAACATCTTAGCATTATCAGCACCTGAAGCAAAAGATAATAGAATGAATACAAAGTCACTTTCGAGCAAAACTCCATTCAGCTTACAGAGTGCACTTATACAATGTGTTCTTCAAACGAGAAATCCAAATAGTGCTTGGGCCGATTCTAACTGGAAAGATGGAACCTATGGTGTTCTAGAAAAAAATATAAAAATGTTTCATTCATGGGTAGAAGAGCAACAAGAGATCAAAGATTTTTTAGGAGTTAAACCTGACATTTTGTTAATTGGTGCAATGTCAATTTCTTATAAAGGAGCTATTGAAATTGCAAAGCTCATGAAATCTATCAGGAGAGATACACTCATTGTATTGGGTGGATATCACGCCAATGAAACAATGTATATGGCATATAATAGTAATACAGTAGAACATCATGTGGCATCACCATTGTTGCAGATTTCAAAACAGAAAATTGATAATGTATTTGATTTTGTTATTTCCGGTGAAGCAGAATTTTTATTAGCTGAAATCGGAGAAATAGTTGGAAGAATACTAACTCAGAGTACACAATTATGTTTACAAGAGATGGTTCAAAGCGTATTTTTCAGCATAGAAAATAATAAACATACAATCCAGGGAGAATGGATGCTCGGTATGGTAGATAATAAACAAGAAATAAAGACAACATATAATTTAGGGACTGCCATCGATCGCTCACAGTTCCCTTCAAGGGCTTCTGTTTTCGGAGTTAGTGGATGGTTTGATGTATTCCGCCATAATGCAACTGAGGATATTAGAACTGCACATGTGATGGACGGCGTTGCGGGAGGTTGTGTGTATAATTGTAACTTTTGTAGTGAGGGAAGTAGATTGCGATTTAAAGGAACAAAAACATCTGCGGCAGTTTCTCTTTATACAAAATTTAAAGAAATACAAAATGCAATAATTTCACAAGGGACTCATTTCATCCCAAGTGCTTTTGTAGAAGATTCAGTATTACTTAAGGGTAGTATAAAAGAAATGGAAGAACTATGTGAAATTCATAACAACTCTGCTGAGCCTATGAATTTACGCTGGGGTGCACAACTCACTATTGATCTTTGTTTGAAGATACAACAACAGATTAAGAAATTAAAAGCAGTCGGACTTGAATACTTATTCATAGGTCTTGAGACAAAATCCCCTGAAAAGCTTGGAAGCAAAGATGCAAAGGGCTTTGATAAAAATATTGGAGCTCAATCATCGTGGGAGGATCGATCTGCAGAGGTAATGAAATTTTTATCTTTTAATGGAATAAACGTGGGGGTCTCAATTGTCTTTGGTATAGGCGAAACACATGGTGACAGACTAGAACTACTTAATATGATTCAGAAGTGGCAAATGTTA
Source organism: uncultured Candidatus Peribacteria bacterium (assembly GCA_964349065.1). Taxonomy (GTDB): domain Bacteria; phylum Patescibacteriota; class Gracilibacteria; order 1-14-2-50-48-13; family 1-14-2-50-48-13; genus CAYGEY01. The sequence goes on from CAYGEY010000021.1 coordinate 1,466, forward strand.
TATAGACAACCAGTTCTCGTCAGTGCAAATTGGGGAGTTGTACACCCGATGAAAGGCTTAAATGGTGGCACAGATAATCATTATGAATATTTGGATTGGCCAGTAAAAGATGAATATTTAGAAGCACTGCAAAACTATGGAGAGGCCTCGACTGCATATCCGTTTTCTGAAGGTGCAATACCCACCATAGAAAAACTACATGAACTAGAATACTTGTTACAGGAGATTAATAATTATAATTCCTTATTTAAATAAGTATGTACACTCCCGAAATAAAGGAATCCCAATATCTAAGCGCGTACTGTAATAAAAAAGTATACACCCTCGATTTTAGTGATTCCCCTTGTGGGACTCACAAGTATTTGCGTTCACAAAAAATTATTGAAGAGGTGATCAAAAACAACTATGACCGTATCTGTCTTATTACCGCAGGGAATGCTGGTTACGCATTACTCCAAGAAGTGGAGAAGATAAACGCAGTGCGAGAAAAAAAGATTTTCCTCAGTTTTGTAATTGATAAAAATATTTCAGAAAAAAGAGTCGCAACTCTGCAAAGTCCATACGTCACAATTATTAGAAAAAATCTTGATGAAAAATTTCTTACATCAACAGAACTTATTGAGCTCTCAAAAGTAAATGAGGATGAAGAGGTCTTTGATGCTACCAAATTCATGTTTGTTGACGTCTCACAAATCGTAGATCAATTAAAAGAATATACGTTGGATACTGCTCTACTGCCTGTTGGATCCGGAGAATTTTATTTATCTTTGTGGAGCGAAATTAAGAGAGTCCACTCAGGCATGAAGCTCATTGGGGTTGTGCCCAAAGATGGTCACCCTCTTTGCGCCCGTTCACTTGATTCCTTGGAGGATTTTTACAGTTCATATGTATTTAATACATTAACTCCAAGTATAAGTTTTTCTTTATTGCCCAATAATGTCCGGAACCTACTATTACAGACAATACATGAAGGATGTAGTCTTGTGGATGCAGATAACGAGAATATTAAAAAAGCACATGAATTATCCAAACAAGCGGGATACGACGTCGAAGCAAGTAGTGCAATACCTCTGTCACAACTTCAGAATGAAGCCCTCCAAGGCAAAAATAGAATACTGTGTATTTTTACAGGAAGATCGAGGGAATGAATCACTCCACAAACACCAACGCCAAACTAATCTCATCATAACTGCATTCCCCCTTGAGATAGTTGTAGATCGCTTTTTTGCGCACAAATCCATTTTCTGATTGCGACTGCGCATCTCCATTTGCACTTAAATAAGTTATTGCTCGGGATACACTATCAACAATAGATTTATCCGGCTCAATATGAGACAAATCCATCTCAGTATCTGAAAATCGAATGCTCCTCAGATGATCAATCACCGTGGAAACTTTAATCTCACGCTTTTTCGCAATCTCATGAAGCGAAAGTTTCTCCATCAAAAGCTTCCTTGTCACCTCTGCCGTTGGCTCTTTCTTTTCTTTTGGTGCTTTTTGTTTTTTCGTGAGTTGCTTTGCTTCAAAAGGTATTGCCTCCAAATACCCTCCATGATCTATAAGATGTGTTTTTCGTGCTACTCTCATCGCCTCGTCCCCCATCATCTCAAACTCCTCTTCGCATTCATCTGAACTTCTTTGCATCTGGATGTCGGCTTCAATAAGTTCCGGTGCAGTTTTGAGTGCAACTGAATTCATTCCCATCAATTTCAGACCTGAAAAAGATCTCAGACGGGAGAGCGCCACATATCCCTGCCCGACTTCAAACGTCTTGGAGAGATCAATCTCCGCGGCGTCCAGAGTCATACCTTGAGATTTGTGAATAGTAATTGCCCAAGCCAGGCGAAGCGGGACCTGCGAGACAGTTGCCACTGCGTTACCACTTTCATCGAGTTCATTCCAATCCATCGGGGATGCAATTATTGTCAGATTCTTCGTTTGAACAATCGGATAATTAGTCTCGCTTTCAAATCCCACCACTGTCCCAAGCGTACCATTAATAAATCTTCCGTCCGGACTGTTTTTAATAAACATCACACTCGCCCCCTTCTTTAGATCAAGAGGATCTTGCATCAGGGAATTCTTTATTATTTTTTCCACTCTGTCTTTTTTTCCTGATCCCTCAGAGTTAAAAGAGAATTTTTCACCGGAGAGTTTTTGTAACTCTTCTGCGTTGATCCGATCAATATCTGCATTGTGAGTGTAGAGCCTGGTTACAACAAAATCCCCTTCTGGTGTGCGCTTGTACCTGCGTCTCAAATGATCCATCGAGCCCTCTGACACCTCATCTTTTCGTATTTCATTCAGTAAATCAAGCAATGCATCATCATTTTGTCGAAAAGATTTCTGAAGGTAACAAATATAGAGTCCAAGACTATCCCATAAATCATCTTGCCAAACATATTGACGCATTCCACCACCGCGCATCACCGGCGGAAGTTGGAAAAAATCGCCGGAAAGTACAACTTGAATTCCTCCAAAAACTTCCTCATTTTTTTTGGCCATTTGGAGTAAGCGATCCATTACATGAAACAGTGTTGGAGAAAGCATTGAGACCTCATCTATGATCAATACTTCCATATTTTCTAAACGTTTTTCCACACCCTGTTTTGCTAAAGCTTTTGTGAGATATGAATGATTAGGTTCGCCATCAAAAATTCCCAGTCCGAAACATGAATGAATGGTCATCCCTCCAATATGGCTTGCCGCAATGCCGGTTGGGGCAACGATGGTCGGCCAGATACCGTGATTGCGGAGATACGAAATATACCCCTTGATTACATGTGTCTTTCCTGTTCCAGCGGGACCGGTGAGGAAAACGTTATTGCCTGCTAGGAGAATATCTGTTGCGGTTGATTGAAGCATTGAGGTTATTTTTTAATCTAGAGTTCTGCGTGAACAGAGTATGCAGACTCTGCGGATGAGTCAACTCCAGAGATTTTTTTATTTCAATTACAAAAAAAATTGCTACACTCCAAAAGTACATCCTTGTAATAATTTCTCATGCTCACACAAAAACCGGAAATAATGGCTCCTGCTGGATCATTTGAATCACTCACCGCCGCGATTAATGCAGGTTGTGACAGCGTTTATTTTGGCGTTGGTCATCTCAATATGAGGTCACGTGCCGCAAGTAATTTCCAAATACCAGAGCTCGGAGATGTGGTGAAACAATGCCACGAAGCAAATGTAAAAGCGTATATCACGATGAATACTCTCCTGTACGAACACGATATGACACTTATGCATAAAGTGTTGGATGAAGCAAAAAAAGTCGGAGCAAATGCGGCAATTATCCAAGATGTTTCAGCAATGATGTATGCAAAACAAATCGGATTTCCTATTCATGCTTCTACACAACTCTCGATTTCCAACTTTGAAAGTGTCCAATTTTATGCACAGTTTGCTGATACGATTGTACTCGCCAGAGAACTTGATTTAGAAATGATTAAAAATATTTGTACTAAAGTTAGGGAGAAAAATCTCTGCGGTCCTTCCGGAAATCTTGTCAAAATAGAAGTATTTGTCCATGGCGCTCTTTGTATTGCTCAAAGCGGTCGATGCCAAATGAGCCTTGTTTCTACCAATACGTCAGCTCAACGTGGAGCATGCCTCCAAGAATGCAGAAAGAAATATACGATTATTGATGAAGAAAATGGGACAGAACTTCGAGTGGAAAATGAATATATTCTCAGCCCGAAAGATCTCTGTACCCTGCCGTTTTTAGACAAGTTGGTTGATGCCGGGATTGCTGTTTTCAAAATCGAGGGACGTGGTCGTGCTCCTGAGTATGTTGATACAGTAGTACGTGTCTACAGCGAGGCAGTAGATAGTATCTATGATAAAAACTTTACCGAAGAGAAAAAAGAACAATGGATGAAACAATTAGAAAAGGTATACAATCGCGGATTTTCTGACGGATATTATCTCGGGAAGCCTCTTCCCGACTGGAGTGGAAGGCCTAATAGTTTAGCTACTGAAGAAAAATCGCATGTTGGAATCGTCATGCATTATTATCCTAAAGCAGGAGTTGCTGAAGTAAAACTTCAAAGCGGAGAACTAAGTATTTCAGATAAATTGTTAATTTCCGGCAAAGAAACCGGAGTTATTTATAACCAGGTTGAAAGCATGTTCAAAGATGGCAGTAGCGTTGAGAAATCATTTAAACAAGATTTGATCACCATCAAAATCAAAGAGAAAGTTCGGAAAAATGATCAGGTATATGTAGTTCATAGCCGCACAAATGAACATGAAAGATACTAAACTTTTCCATTATCCTGAGAATTGTATCGGCTGTAATGCTTGCGTACTTACTGCTCCTTTGACATGGCGAATGAATGATGAAACCGGAAAATCAGAACTCATCCATGGCAAAGTAAAAGGCAAAGTTTGTCAGATTACACTTCGAGAAGACGAAATTGAGGGCAATGTAAAAGCGGCTGAAGCATGTCCGATGCGAATCATTAAAATCATCCCATAAAATGATTCCACATATTATCCATAGCAACTTTGAGTGCCGGTGGAACCTCGTCATCCATCTCCTCTACTTCCCTATTCGCTAATGCTTCATTTTTTTCTTCCACGAGATATTCTAAATCTTCTTTCAAATCGTCCTCCATTGTCGCAATTACCTCACCAATATGCCTCGCCTTGGGATCAAGAGACATCAGTTTCTTTTCCAATTCATTGAAATCCTGAATAAATTTTCCGTATGTCATATCTATATTTAGGATATATGTCCCATACTATCACAGCCTAGCCACCCTCCAAATAAAAAAAGCATTTATTTTCTTGCAAAGTGAACATATAATGCCATCACTTTTGTATTTGCCATTTTTATGAAAAGATTTAATGCAAGTTTGTCAGACATAAGGCAGGATATCGCAGGTGATTTACCGCTTGATCTTATTTTGCTTTGGAATCAACAAGAAAAATCTGAAGCTCTTCATTCAGAAATGCTCTCACCATATCTATTTGAGGGGATTATTGCTTGCAGTGACTCGGCAGGCCTTTCAAAACTCAGCCAAAAATATACTTTGCCTGAAGTGATGAAACTCGTTTCCGAACCGAAAGAATTACTTCATGCATATGGAAAAGCAATTGGAGGTGAAGCAATCGGTATATGGGCGGCTGATAATACACAAATAGTATACAAAGATATAGCTGTAGATACAGCAGTTCGGCAAATGCTCAGACTTCAAATCGATGCAAAAGAGCTGACGGTAAAAATTGGTTTAGGTATGCATTTTGGGAAAGCTTATAAAATTGGAGGAGGACTATTTGGACACGATGCTTCACATATAGAAGAAATAGCCGAGGATCACTCATCAGGAGGAGAGCTTCTGATTACAAAAGAACTGTATTCAATGTTATCACTGGATGTAGCAAAATATTTTACTAAAAAAGAAGATTCTGAAAACTATTCAGCAACCGAAGTTAACGATGAGATACATTTCAAACCAGGAAATGATACATCCTATCCATACCCTTTTGATACTACCTTTTTTTCACTTCTGAAAGAAAACTCTTTGGAGAGCTTAAGTCAAATGAGCCTCGATGAATATCGTGAAGAAAAAGCATGTGTACTCATTTCTGTGAAGCATGAAGAATATGATTTTTTATTGGATTACTTCACAGCATGTTTGGTTGCGGAATCAGTCATTGCTAAAGCTGCGGAAAGGTATAACGGCACAATGGTTAAATCAAATGGTGCGCTTGGGATCTTCCTTTTTACAGATGATGCCAATGCTGTTGCTTTTGCAAAAGAAGCTTTTGTGAATCTACAAACAGAGGGATTCATTAGTCATATTGGGATTTCACGAGGAGAAGTATTACTTTTTCCACTTAAAAATGGCGGACTTGAGATTTCAGGAAATCCGGTTAATATTGCTTCTAAACTTGCGGAGGACTCGGGACTTGAGGGTATTTGTGTGCATAACACTATCACACTTGAAGCACCTGAGAGTTCACCATTTGAGATAACCTGCTCTGGAGTGATTTTATCAGGTATTCATTTATAAATATGTTATGAAAAAATTATTATTTTTAGTTATTCCTTTTCTGCTTGTAAGTTGCAATATAGCTACTGCTCCAACACATGATTTTCACATTCATGCGGGCTTTCAAGTATATATTGATAACACATTAGTAAATTTTTCTGATGTACGGTTCATGTATTTTAAGCCTTGTGGCCTGGCCAAGGATGAGATCAAAACCATCAAAGATAAAGTACATCTTCACGATCAGATTGGTGAAGCTCTACACATTCATGATAAAGATGTAACTTGGAAAGACGCCATGGACAGCCTTGGAGTTGTCACAGGAAGTGGAGCAACTTTTTATGTTGATGGAACAAAAGATACATTATTATTATCAGAAAAAATTCAAGCATTTCAAAGTGCAAGTATTTTCATAGGAAAAACCACAGATATTGAGAAAAAAGTCGCAGCGAGAGTGACAAAAGATAGGCTCGTAGAAATTGAAAAGCAAAAAGGAGAGAATTGCGGGAAGGAATAATGCATATTTTAAAGTCACTTAAAAATATACCTACACTACTTCCAAAATCGCTTTTGACAATTGTTTGAATACTTTTTCAATCTGCCCCTCCTCTGACAAAATCTTTTTGTCACAAAGCTCTGATGATGCAATTTCATTTCGGGAGCTCATCAATCTTGCTTCTAATTCATCCTCTGACATTGGGTCGCGTTCCAAAATTCGTTTCTTAATATGTTCGATTGATGGAGGCATGAGAAAAATGCTGTATACATGCTTAGCCAGTGGTGAATCCATGATGGTTCGAAGCCCTTCTATGGAACATTCTCTAATAACAGTTTTCCCTTCTGTTATGGCTTTTTCAATAGGACCTTTGAGCATACCATACCAACCTTTTCCATGATTATGTGCACTTTCCAATAATTTTCCCTCTCTTTTATATTGATCAAATTCCTCTTCGGATACAAAAAAATAATTTTCTCCTTCCATCTCATGTGGTCGTATTGGCCGTGTGGTAATAGACAATGCATAGGTAAACTCAGGATGTCGCTCCTTTAATAGCCTCATTTGCGTACTTTTACCTGATCCTGTTGTTCCTAATATAAGGATAAACTGTTTTTTCATGACACATTATTTAATTTCTAAGCTCATATATAGCATTTTATTTTGTATTTGTAAAATATTTGTAAAAATAGACAAACAAATGTATAATACTATGAATGTTGAAAGATACGACATACAAACTTTTAGCTTTGTACCTTGTATCTTCTAACATTTCGTCGCTGAAAGAAAAATAAAAATAACAAAAACAAAATTTTTCTCTCAAACCAAAATAAATTTAAAAATAAAAATAAAACGGTCAGCGACACAAAAAGATAGAAGACTTCTGACCCAGATACCTTCGGTAGTCTAGATCAGAGGAGATGAGAGCTTGCGAATAGTCAGTAGCAGGCTCTTTCTAAACCTTCACCACCGTCTTGTCCTTGACCTCAAACACAGTATCTGCAAACTCGAGATACGGCTCTTCATGTGTGACAAAAAGTACTCCGGCGCCGCCTTCTTTGGCAAGAGATCGGAGGAGACTAACAATATGTTCACCGGTTTTCGGATCGAGATTACCAGTAGGTTCATCGGCCAAAATAAATTTAGGATTGGTAACAAGAGCGCGGGCGAGAGCTACACGTTGACGTTGACCACCGGAGAGAGATTTTACATATTCTTTTGCCTTATGTGATAGTTCGACCTTTTCTAGTATTTCAGCGACTCTTTTTTGTTTCTCATGAGTATTTTCAAAGAGTAGCCCCAAAGCCACATTATCCTCAACGCTCAAGTGTGACATCACATGGAAAGACTGAAAAAGAAGTCCAAGATGTTTTGAACGATACATAGAGAGCTCATTCTCATTGTAATCAAAAATATTTTCTCCTTCGAAATACACATCACCTTTGATTGGAGTCAGGACGCGAGCGAGGATGTGCAAAAGTGTTGATTTCCCTACGCCGGAAGGACCGATGAGCGCAGAGATCTCACCGGCTTCAAGCTGAATATCCACGTTTTTAAGCGTCGGAGTCTCCAGACCGGGGAATTGCATTTCTATATTTCTGATTTCAAGTAAGGGCTTTTTCATGAGAGTTTTGTAATTTTGTCTTTGCCCATGTACATACGAAGTACTTCGGGCACAATGATGCTTCCGTCTTTCTCCTGGTAATTTTCGATAATCGCGGCAAGTGGGCGCATTGATGTTGCTGTACCATTAAGTATGTGCACCAACTCTAACTTCCCTTCTTTGTTTCGGTACTTGATATTGAGTCTTCGAGCTTGGTAATCGGTTGTATTGGAGGTAGATGTGAGTTCACGATATTTTTCTTGCCCCGGGAACCAGCCTTCTAAGTCATATTTTTTAGCGGCTGAGGCACCGAGATCGCCTGAGCAAATATTAACCACTTGATATGGGAGACCAAGATCCTGGAGGATTTCTTCTTCACATTCTCTTAAAAATTCGTGTTCTTCCCAGCTTTTTTCCGGATCTACAAAGGACACCATCTCTACTTTTTCAAATTGATGTACGCGGATCATCCCTTTCATATCTTTGCCATACGAACCAGCCTCGCGACGAAAACATGAACTGTAGCCAACATACCGAAGTGGCAACTTGGCTGAGTCAAGCACTTCGTTGTCGTGATAATTGACAAGAGTAACCTCACTCGTACCGACGAGGAATAAATTATCTTCACCCGGATTGACGGTGTAAATTTCATTTTTATCCGCCGGAAAAAACCCGGTTCCCCACATAGCACGCTCACGAACAAGGAATGGCGTGATCATAGGAATGAAGCCTTTTTCAGTGAGTTTGCGCATGACAAATTGGACAAGGGCGAACTCAAGAAAAACCAAATCATTTTTGAGGTAATAAAATCTGCTTCCGGAGACTTTTGCTCCACGCTCGAGGTCGAGGATATCCATATCTTCCGCGATTTCCCAGTGTTCTTTGGGTTTAAAATCAAATTTGGTGGGAGTACCAACGGTGCGAGCAACGGTGTTTTCTGCATCGCTTTTTCCAAGATGAACGCTCTCGTGGATCGGGTTTGGGATTGCTTCGGCAACTTCGAGGAGTTTTTTTTCTGCAACGATTAGGTCATCGTCATATTTTTTGACTTGGTTGGAGAGATCTTTTGATTCGGCGAGGGCTTTTTCTTTTTCCGCACCTGTTAAAGTTGGAACGCTTTTTGCAAGAATATTTTGCTTTGCTTTGAGTTCCTCTCTTAGTGTCGTGAGTTTGCGACGATTTTCGTCGAGAACTAGGACTTGGTCTATAAGTGAGCCATCAAAGCCTTTGGAGGTTGCACCTTTTTTGTAATGTTCTGGCCGTTCCCTCAGGTCTTTGATGTCTATCATTGTGGATCTTTAAAAAATAAGACCCTTTGATTGTATAGGAGGATGTGGATTTGTGAATAAAAAGAATTGAAAAGAAGGAATTGATTTGGTATTTATATTCATATCATGATATACTTTTTGCATAGAAGTAACATACACTATGTCTGACCAACCCATGTCCACTGCAGAACTACAAGATATGAATAAAGAAGTTGCTGAAATCGCAGATATTTTAAAGAAATGTGAGTTAAAAGAGAGAAGGATTGAGGAAACCAAATCAACTGAAAATGAAAATCCGGATAATCTTTTAAATCAAATATAAAACCTAATGGCAGAATCATTTGTTCCTAAAAATTTAGAGTCTGAGAGAACTCAGGTCAATATTATCAAGCAAAATATAGAGTCTGCTTCGGACTCTCCTGAAGTTACTGAAAGACGTAAATTGGCAGAAGATATTAAGAAAAGAATTGAAGGCAATGGGAATATTAGTCGAGGATTAAAAAGTGGACTTGATAATGCATTATTGAATTCACCTGGTATGAAACCTGATCTGAAAAAAAGTATTATCAATGATTTGACCAGCGGGAATAATATGAATGTCGTCAATGTAAAGAATACGATTGAGAGTGGTAACAGGATAGGCATCCATGTTCTGAGGCAAGCGGCAATGAATTATTTTGCTACGTTAGGGTAAAAATCTGGGTTTCTGTCATATTGACTAAATAAATATATATTTCTTATTGACATATATATTTTTTCGTGTAAATTATGCCCATGTTAATCATCTTATATTTTAAAAAAGAAATTTAAGAAAGGAGGTGATTACATGTTGTATAATCGTTGGCACGTAATGCGTGTCCAGAGCTTGTATATGTAAGTTTGATCCGCCGGCCCAGGCAACTAGGTAGGCTTTGCAGAGAAAATTGTGCGAAAATCTAATTTTTTCAGTCACGCAAAGCTCAACCTCTCCCTCCCAAAGCCGCTATTGCGGCACTCACCGAATATTCCTTCTCTGCTAGGTGAGTAGCGAGAGAGAAGGAACGAAAGAGTGCGTCGTAAGTGTAAACTAACTTCATATGTACTAGTAGTATGAAGAACCAGTCTACACGTTACGACAATCTCCCCCCCCATCAAAAGTATGTAAGGTAACGCGGTAGGATGAAAACTACTGGATGCGCCGAGGCATACAACGTAGCCAATCACTTCATCTGTGATTGGCTACTTTAATAATATAGAATAATTATTTCTCCCTCCCCATTGCCCTCACCTCCAACTCTGATATACTCCCTCTGAACAAACTGGTAATGTAGGGGGGTGCCGAAGTAAAACGCGAGTGCCCCTTTATTACGCCTAAAAATATTATGAACAAATTATGATATATCTTGATCACGCGGCATCAACTAAAGTACTTCCCGAAGTTTTGGAAGCTATACTTCCCTATTTTTTTGAAAAATTTGCTAATCCCTCTTCTCTCTACAAACCCGGACAAGAGTCGCATCATGCGTTAAATAGTGCTCGGAAACAAATCGCTGGTTTCTTGCATACATCTCAAAATGAAATATTATTTACCGGAGGAGCTTCGGAGAGCATTGCGACATGTCTTTTTTCAGCCGCACATGCTTTAAAATCAAAAGGAAATCATATAATAATCTCAGCAATCGAACATTCCTCCACTCTCATGGTGGCTAAGAGACTGGAAGAAGAAGGTTTTGAGGTGACTTATCTTAAGCCACTAAACGATGGAATTATTAGTCCAAAAATGGTGGAAGATGCTTTGTTACCTACAACCGTTCTAGTAAGTATCATGTATGTGAACAACGAGATTGGAACAATCCAACCTATCTCTGAAATTGGAAAAATGTTGGAGTTAAAAAATATTTTTTTTCATACAGATGCTTCTCAAGCTTTTCCTTATCTCCTTTGCCACGTCGATGAACTCCATGTATCAGCAATGACTCTGGTGGGATATAAATTTGGTGCTCCAAAAGGAATTGGATTACTTTATTATTCCAAAAATTTTCCATTTATTTCTTTGATCCCCGGACATCAGGAATTTGAAATGCGAGGTGGAACGCAAAATGTTCCATATATTATTGGACTCGCAAAAGCGATGGAAATTACAGAAAGAGATCGAGAAAAAAATGTGAAATATATTTCTGATCTGAGAAACTATACACTAACTCTTCTGCAAAAATTCATTCCGAATATCGTCGTGAACGGCTCAATGGAAGATCGAGTAGCAAATAACCTCTCTGTTGCATTTTTAGGAACAAATGGAGAAACTCTCGTCATCAGACTCGATCTGGATGGCATATGTGTGTCGCAAGGATCTGCGTGTACATCTGACAATAAGGAGCTCTCGCATGTCCTCATGGCGATAGATGTCCCGGAGGAGGAAGCAGTTGCAACATTACGCATAACTTTAGGTGTGGAAAACACTAAAGAAGACATTGATACTTTTGTAGCTAGACTGGCATATCATGTTGGGCAGATTAGGCATATGAATATAACCTACTAATTATGAACTTTCACATCATCACCCTCTTCCCGGAATTTTTCACTTCACCTCTACAGACAGGTGTTCTTGGTTCTGCAATTTCCACTAAAATAATTAATGTCGAAACCCACCACCTTGTTGATTTTAAAGAGTCCCAAAAACGAGTCGACGACACTCCATTTGGTGGAGGTGCAGGTATGCTTATACGTCCTGAACCACTCGCACTTGCAACTGAAAATATTTTGAAAGATCACACATATCCTGTTGTACATTTCACCCCACGTGGAAAAAAACTAACACAATCAATTCTTGAAAATCTCGTAAAAAAACATGATGGTTTTATTTTGGTTTGTGGCAGGTACGAAGGTGTTGATCAACGATACATTGATACGTTTGTAGACTATGAATTCTCTGTGGGAGAAGTTATTGTCTCAGGTGGAGAATATCCTGCACTATACTTCATTGATAGTATCTCGCGTTTAGTTCCGGGAATGCTTGGAAATGATGAGTCACATGATGAAGAGTCTTTCTCAAAAAATCTTGGTCGAAAAAAAGAATATCCGCATTACACAAGGCCGGAAGAATGGCGAGGACAGAAAGTTCCCGATGTACTGCTCTCCGGACATCATAAAAAAATTGATGAATGGAGGAAGCGGAATGTGAAGTGATACAAACTTCGGTTATCCTAAAGTACCCGACTCTACATTGTCTTCACGTCCGTTACGACAAGAGTTGAGTCTTGGTACAATTAGGATAACCTAGAAATTAGTGTATTTCTTGTTCACCTTTGTTCACTTGGCATGTTAACTTTTTTCTTGTACAGTTTTTGTGTATTAACATAGTATTATGATTGAACGCCCTGAAAATGCCGAAGAAAGTATATTAGTTGATCCGCATGAAAAAAAGACGGACGTTTTTGAAAATACTCTAAGGCCCAAGACATTATTGGAATATGTAGGACAAGATCAGCTCAAACGTAACTTGCATATATTTTTAAGTGCAGCGAGAGATCGAGGAGAGCCACTGGAGCACATATTGCTCTATGGTCCTCCCGGGCTTGGGAAAACAACTCTTAGCCACATCATCGCAACGGAGATGGGTGCGAATATACGAATGACCTCCGGGCCGGCAATCGAAAAAGCTGGAGACCTGGCTTCGATCCTCACCAATCTCAAGGAAGGGGATGTGTTATTTATTGATGAAATTCATCGACTACGTACTCCCATTGAGGAAATCCTGTATTCAGCGATGGAGGATTTTTGTATGGATATTATGATTGGAAAAGGTCCGTCTGCTCGAAGTATGCGCCTATCCATCCCTAAATTTACACTAATCGGGGCAACAACGAAAATGAACATGCTCTCTTCCCCACTTCGGGACAGATTTGGACATGTATACAAACTTGAATTCTACACTGACGAGGATATGACTAGTATTGTCTCTCGTTCTGCATCAATTTTAGGAATTGATATTGGACCAAGTGCATCACTGGAGATCGCTCAAAGATCCCGTAAAACTCCAAGGATTTCCAATAGGTTACTTCGTCGTGTTCGAGACTTTGTACAAATGGCCGGGAAAAAAGTGATCGGCAAAGAAGATGCGCATCACGCACTCACAGCACTAGGCATCGATCAACTTGGCCTAGATGATGCAGATCGCAATTTACTTTGTGCGATGATTGATACATTTGGAGGTAGACCAGTAGGACTTGGGACAATTGCGGCCGCTACTGCAGAGGAAGAAGGCACCATTGAGGATGTGTATGAACCATTTCTGTTACAGTTGGGCTTCATTGAACGCACACCTCGTGGTCGTCGCCCGACAGAGAAAGCATATGAACATCTGAAAAAAGTCATGCCAGAAAGCTCTTTGCAAGCTAGACTTTTATAGATATGTTTAATCCTGTTTATAAGAAAGATGTCGGTCTCTATATTCACATTCCTTTTTGTACAAAAAAATGTCATTATTGTGCGTTTGCTGTAGTGACAGATAAATCACAAACAGATGAGTATATTGAAGTTCTTATTGATGAATTGAGAGAAAAAATAAAAGTGATCAAAGTTGATAGTCGCAGTATTTCAACTGTATACTTTGGTGGAGGGACACCAAGTACACTGAGCATTCATCAACTATCCAGAATTCTTAAACAAATTGATCTGACTCAGGTGAAAGAACTATCAATTGAAATCAATCCTGAGGATGTAACAAAAGAATATATACTTGGATTAAAAAATCTTGGTTTTAATAGAGTAAGTCTTGGGGTACAAACTCTTCAACAATCTTTGCTCACAAAGATTAATAGAGTACATGATGAATCAACAGCAAAAAAATCAATGACTATTTTAGGAGAATCGGATATTTCATGGAATGCGGATATTATTTTAGGAATGCCATTTTCAAGCCCCATCAAAACTCTCCACGATGTGCAAGAAATCCTTACGTATCATCCTACGCATATTTCTCTGTACTTTTATACTAAAGAGCATTCAAGTGTCTTTGGTCATCAAAAAGATCTACATATCCCTAAGGAAAAAGATGTTATGAAAACTTATCAAGAAATCAGTGCGTTATTATCAGAAAATGGCTACGAACAATATGAGTTTTCTAACTGGTCACAACCTGGATACCAGTCAAAACATAACCTTATGTATTGGCTTGGGATGGAATATATAGGCGTCGGGCCCTCTGCTTCATCATTTTATCAAGATAGAAGTTTAGAAAATGTTTCAAATCTCAATCTATATCTTACAAAAAATATACAAACACTAACTTCGTATTCTCATAATGAATTGGCTATACGATATTTTTTAGTTAGTTTACGGCTAAAAATAGGCACATCACTTGAATTTCTGCTACAAATTATGTCCAAATCTGAGCTAGAATTATTGATTCATACAATATCTCATTCACACTTTTCACATTATTTCGCATTCACCGATACTCATATCGCTCTTACTCCAGAAGGAAAACTTTTCCATAATAACATTATAGATTTCCTTGCAGATACGATTAATTCTGTTGCAAAACAATAAAATTGCCCTATGATACGTTTGCTTTGCGTACTTGGCGCAATATATATTTATTACAATAGAGAATATGAAAAAAGACATACATCCAGACCAACACTTAGGTGCGAAGGTTACATGCTCTTGTGGAGCAGCTTTTGTCGTAGCATCTACCATGCCCGAGATGAAAGTGGAAATCTGTTCCAACTGTCATCCTTTCTTTACAGGAACACAGAAACTCATTGATACGGAAGGACGAGTTGATAAGTTTAAAAAGAGACAGGAGCGAGTTACTAAATAGAAAAAAG
>CAYGEY010000022.1:0-15567 GCA_964349065.1 uncultured Candidatus Peribacteria bacterium
ACTATATACTTTATTAGTATAAAAAAACATGATCGAAGCCCTTCTCATACTAGTTATCGTTGTCATCGGATATGTCCTCTACCTTGGGATGAAAGAAAAAAAATCTCAAAACATGGCATATACTTTTAAGTTTCTTCATGTTTTGATCTCAAAAAAGGAGTCTGACATTGATGAAAAGAAGGATGCGCAGGGATCAGGAGGGACATTCAAAGATAAGATCGGCTTGATGGAACAACTATTATCCTCACTTCATGATATCGGAAAAGATAAACATATTTCATTTGAATATGCAACAAAAGGAGGGTTGGTGCATTTTTATGTGGGTGTACCTGAAAGTGCAATAGATTTAGTTGAGAAGCAAATTACAAGTTATTATCCCGATGCGATTGTTGAATTGGAGGATGAATATGTGCCTTTTACGGAAGGATTTAAAGAAGAGGTAGGTGTTTTTGAGTATAAAAAAGAATATAAATATCCGTTCAAGACATATCAAGCACTTGAATCTGACCCGATCAATAATATTATCAACTCTGTATCCAAATTGGGAGATGGGGAGAATGCTATTATTCAGATACTTTGTAAGCCAGTGGCAGATACGAAGTGGCAGGAGAAAGCAAAGAAGCTCGCGGAAGATTTGTATAATGGCAAGAAGCAGTCAAAATTTAATATTTGGAAATTTTTGAAAGAAATATTTAGTTTGAAGAGCGAGAAAAAAGATGAAAATAAAGAGCCAAAGCGATTAACACCATTGACTGAAGAGGTGGTGAAATCTATTGAAACCAAATCTCAAAAGGTGGGATATGATGTGATCATTCGTATCGTGACTTCTGCAAGGGCGGAATTTGAGGCAAAAAATATTATGGCTAATATTAGCGGAGGATTTGTACAATATGCTCATCCTCGTATGAACAGCATTGTAAAATCTAAAAAGAAGTGGAAAAAAGGTCAATTAATGTTTGATTTACTTCTTCGTAAATTTGATCGTGGCAGATTTGAAAAACAAATGATTATGTCGACTGAAGAAATTGCGTCGATATTTCATTTTCCGTTTGCGAAGTATAACAATCTTGGGTCGATCAAATGGCAGAATTATAAGATATCTCCACCACCGGACAATCTTCCGGAGGAGGGATTGCTTTTGGGGCATACGAATTATCGTGGTGTGAAGAAAGAACTCAAAATTAAGAATGAAGATAGATTTCGGCATTTTTATATCATCGGGCAGACGGGAACGGGTAAATCGACTATTTTACAAACGATGATTCGCCAGGATTTTCGTATGGGTCATGGATGTTGTGTGATGGATCCACATGGAGAGTTGGCCGAGGCTGTTTTACCGTTTATTCCGAGATCTAGAGCTGATGATGTGATTATTATTAATCCTGCAGATACTGAAAGGCCGCTCGGACTCAATATGCTCGAAGCAGATACGGATGAAGAAAAAGAACGTGTGGCGCTTGATGCGATGAGTATGATGATCGGAATGTTCGGACACGAGATCTTTGGTCCGCGTATTCAGGATTATTTTAGGAATGGGTGTTTAACGTTAATGTCTGATCCGGAGGGAGGGACGTTGACTGATATTGTGAATCTCTTTACCAATGCGGAATTTCAAAAGAAAAAACGAAAACATATTACAAATCCGATTGTGAAGTCGTGGTGGGATCATACGTATGACTCAATGGCGGATCGTGAAAAACAGGAAATCATACCATATCTCGCAGCGAAGTTTGGTCAGTTTATAACCAACTCAACAATGCGAAATATTATCGGTCAGACTAAATCATCGTTTGATTTTTTTGATGCGATGCAAGAGGGCAAGATCATTTTGGTGAATTTGTCTAAAGGTTTGATCGGAGATGTAAATGCTAAATTATTGGGAATGATTATTGTGAATAAGATTCAATTAGCCGCGATGAGAAGGCAAAAACTGGCTCCGGCTGATCGTAAAGATTTCTTCTTTTATATAGATGAGTTTCAGAATTTTGTGACAGAGTCTATTGAATCTATATTGTCTGAGGCAAGGAAATACCGATTGGGACTTATTTTAGCGCATCAATATATTGATCAGTTGGAGAGTAAAAGTTTGGCTGGTGAGACAAAACTTAAAGGTGCCATCTTTGGAAATGTAGGAAATATTATGAGTCTGAAAATTGGTGAAGTTGATGCTGAGTTTATGGCAAAGGTCTTTGCTCCGGTTTTTTCTGAGCTTGATATTGCCAATCAGGATAATTTTAAGGCTATTATGAAACTCTCTATTGATCTTACTCCATCAAAGCCGTTTAGCTTTACTATTCAGAAAGCTTGGGAAATGGCGGGGTATAATAAGGATATGGATGCGGCAGAAGCTATGACGCAGTTGTCAAGATTGAAGTATGGTAGGGCGAAGGAGTTTGTGGATAAGGAGATTGTGTATCGATTAGGGGCATAATATTCCAGATGCTCTAGGGACAAGGGCAATACTTCCTATTTATAATTGTATGGAGGATAGTTTTTTTTGATCTGACTTTAAAGACAATTATAAATAGAAAGTTATTAAAGAGCATCTGGCTTATATCAAAAACAAATTTTCATTTCCTCTTTCCCTTTCATCAAATTTTGTGAAAATGATTTTGTTATCCGTTAAATTATCTCAATGGAGCAAGTTCCGGATCTGGTGTTTATTTTTGGATATGGAGCGCTTGCGTTTATTCTTTCTATTTCACTTGCGCCCAAGCTCATAGCACTTCTTCGTCATTTTAAAATTGGGAAAACTCTTCGGGAGAATGCAACAAGTGGTGAAAAGGCCTCAATATTTAATCTGCTCCATAGTTCAAAAGAAGGGACTCCAACGATGGGAGGGGTACTAATCTGGGGAACGACGTTGTTGGTTGTACTTTTCTCGAGATTTCTTGCATTTATTGGTATTATTCCGCAATCATTGTTGCAAAGGAATGAAACGTGGTTGGTACTTTTTGCACTCGTTTCATTTGGGCTGATTGGAGCTATAGATGATTGGTTTAATATTAAGGGGTTTGGTAAATCAAAGGGAATGAACGTAAAGCCGAAGTTTTTTTTGGTGACAACCATGGCTCTTATTGGTGCATTGTGGTTTTATTTTAAATTAGAATGGAATCTTATACATATTCCGGGAATCGGTGATTTTCAGATTGGATTTTGGTATATACCATTATTTATGTTGGTTCTTACTTCATCTGCAAATGCTGTAAATATTACTGATGGGCTTGATGGGCTTTCGGGTGGCCTACTGACTATGGCATATGTTGCATTTGCTATCATTGCATATACTTCCGGACAGCCGTTTCTTGCGGCTTTTTGTGCTGTCATTGTTGGAAGTTTGGTGGGATTTTTATGGTTTAATGTTCCGCCGGCGAAATTTTACATGGGTGATACCGGTGCAACTGCCTTAGGTGCCACTTTAGGTGTCATTGCAATGCTTACAAATAGTGCTTTAATGCTGATTGTTATTGGAGGAGTATTTGTAGCAGAGACATTATCCTCTGCGCTTCAGCTCTTTTCAAAAAAATATCTCAAGAAAAAAATATTTAAAATAGCTCCCTTGCATCATCATTTTGAGGCGTGCGGGTGGAGTGAATGCACTGTTGTGATGCGGTTTTGGATCATCGGGGCGATGCTCGGAGTTGTGGGAGTAATTATAGCAATAATCGGAAAAGGAGTATGAGACGTATGAAGGATTTGCTTTCTATAGTCGCGAGTAAACGATTTATCAGATATGCAATTGTCGGTACTCTTGGTACTGCTATTGATGTAGGTGTATTGTGGTTACTTTTGATTATCTCAGGTATTAATCCACATGCTGATTCGCTTTTGTATTTGTTTACTACTGTTGCATTTATTGCAGCTTTTTTGAATAATTACTTTTTAAATAAATTTTGGACATTTGAAATTAAAGAAAAAAGATATGCTTTGAGACAATTTGTGAAATTTTTTATTGCGTCAGTTATTGGACTTTTGCTGACAAATGCATTGATGGGGCTTCTTGTGGTAATATTTATTGTGCCTGTGATTCCGGCAAAACTTGTGACATCAGCTGTTGTTCTGGGATGGAATTTTTGTGCAAATACGTACTGGACATTTCGAACACGAGTTCTTCATAAGAGATCTATAAAAAAGAGTTTTTTCCCGGTAGAACTGACAATTGTGATTCCTGCGTATAATGAAGAGAAGAGAATTGTAGCGACTTTGCAAAGTGTTGCCTTGTTTATGGAGCGTTTTGGGCATACTTACGAAGTATTGGTAGTGGATGACGGGAGTAGTGATGGGACAGTTGAAGTTGTTGAGACATTACAGCTCACTGAACCATTTTCAGAGAAACTTCGGATAATTAGGAGTAAGGAAAATTTTGGAAAGGGGTGTGCCGTGACGATTGGGATGCTTTCTGGGCGAGGGCAGTACATATTGTTTACTGATGCAGATAACTCTACGCCGATTGAGGAACTGGAAGGTTTTTATGCACAGAAGGATCGGGCTGATATCTTGATAGGATCAAGGTATCTTTCAGAAAGTAGTGTACATGTTAGACAGCCATGGTATCGAATTGTAATAGGACGTGTTGCAAATTATTTCATCCGAATATTTCTCGTGGATAATATTCATGATACGCAATGTGGTTTTAAAATGTTTCGGCATGATGTGGCGAGGGATATTTTTTCTCGGATGAAGATTGAAAAATTCGGATTTGATATGGAGGCGTTGGCATTAGCGGAGTTGCTTGGTTATAAAGTGAGAGAGCTTCCTGTGGATTGGTATAATTCTGCGGATTCGCGGGTGCGGCCAATAAAGGACGCGTTTCGAACATTCATGGATTTGATGTATATTAAGTTATTGATTTGGACGGGGAAATACAAGAAGGTAGGGGAAGTGTTTGAATCGGATGAGGTTAGTGCAGTGCTTGTGAATATGAGGGAGAGTTTTCGGGTGTTAGGATTTAATTTGGTGAGCGATTAAAATCCGTAAAAATGGAAAAAGCACAGTACCCGACTCTCAATTGTCTTCACGTTCGTTACGACAAGAATCGAGTCTAGGGTACATGTACTTTTTCCATTTTTTACTACTTCTATTCTCTAAATAATCAGCATTGCGTCTCCAAAACTGTAGAATCTGTAGTTATGTTCTTTAGCGATTTCGTAGAGGGACATGGTGAAGCTGATGTCGCCGATGAATGCGGAAACGAGCATGAGGAGGGTGCTTTCAGGTAAATGGAAGTTGGTGATGAGGTGATCTACTGCTTTGAATTGGTAGGGGGGAAAGATAAAGATGTTTGTTGAGTCACAAATCTGTTTGGAGTTTGGAATTGTTTCAATAGTCGGGTATTTGTTCCAGAGTGATTCGAGTGCGCGAGTTGTCGTTGTGCCGATAGCTACTATTTTTTGATTGTGGAGATTTTGAAGTATTTGTTGATCAATACAAAATGATTCATAATGCATGGTATGATCAAGAATGCTTTCGGTTTTTACAGGTAAAAAAGTTCCCGCGCCAACATGGAGGGTGAGCTCATAAATAGGTTGATTCAGCTTTTTTTCCAATTCCGGAGTGAAATGGAGGCCGGCTGTGGGAGCTGCAACACTGCCTAATGTACTTGCATAATGTGTTTGGTATGATGATTCAAATTCATTTGGATTTTCCTGATGCATGTAGGGTGGAAGTGGGAGTGATCCGTATATTTCCAGGAAAGTGAAAATGTCTTCTGTAATGTCGAGATGTAATTCTTTGATACCGTTTCCGAGATCTTTGAGAACAGTGATTTTAATGAGAAGATTCTCAATTTTTACCATAAGTTCTGTATTTGGCTGGAACTTTTTTCCTGGCTTCGTCATAAAGAGGCAGGTATTTTTTCCGGTTGATTCAAGGAAAAAAAGTTCAGCCTTCGCTCCTGACGCGAGATTACCAAGTAACCGAGCTTTTACTACTTTAGAGTTATTTCGGACTATGACTGTATCCTTTGGCAGGAGATTTGGTAATTCGTAGAAGAAATGATGAGAAATTTCCCGTGTTGCACGGTTCACGACCATGAGTTTCGCATGATCCCTGGGAACTTCGGGAGTTTTGGCTATGTATTTTTCAGGTAAATCATAGTAAAATAGGCTCTTATTCATTGGTTTTTTGGGGATTTTGTGATATAATCTTTTGAAGTATTATCAGTTTTACAAATATGACAAGACTGTGGAGAGAGAAAATGCGGAGGTTAGGGGCGAAATTGGGGGTTGTTATTGTGTGTGCGTTTTTGATATTGCCGCTTACGGAGCGGGCAATGGGGCAGATGAGTTTGCCGATATTGGGGGGAAAGGAGATACAAAATCAATTACCAACTCCAAAGGAGGTTGAAATAAAATATGATGCCAATGGGCAAAGACTAGTTTCTACACAAAATGATGTAAACTTTGTTCAGGGTCTGGCATACAGGTTTATTAGACTTGCATTGATTATCATTCAAATTGCTGCGATTATCTATATTGTCAATATGGGAATACAGATGATGGTGCACATGGAAAAAGAGGATATGTTTGCTAAGCATAGACAAGGCTTAATTAACGCCTTGATCGGGTTTGTTGTATTAAGTGTAGGAGATAATTTGATTGCTGTATTTAATCCGTATCAAGATCAGGTTGTGAGTGGTGGCACACAAGGTGTAGCCCAATTAAAAACCGGAGGCTCTACGGGGCTGTTTAATTTTAATGATTGGAAGGATATAGTAGTGCTCGTAAAAGATATCGTGAAATATTCTGTATGGACTATTGCAGTTGTGATACTTGTTGTTATTGGCGTGAAGATGATTACGTCTCAGGACAAAGATACCAAACTGGAGCAGAAACTTCTGACTAATGTGACTATAGGTTTATTTATAATGCAGCTTGCTGATTTGATTATATCACCATTTCTTACGAATACTGTTGCGAATGCACCGGTCCCTCTTGAGGGAACTGCAGCGCCGGGTCAAGGTGTTGCACAAGGTTCTGCATTACTTCTGAATGTAGCCAATGTGTTACTTTATCTCTTTGCACCTCTTGCGGTATTAGGAATCATTGTCAGTTCTTTTTATCTTTTGACCGGTGGCGAGGATAAGAAAAAGCGTGCGAAGAGTACACTCATAGGAATAGTTGTTGCATCACTTGTTGCATATTCATCGTATACAGTTGTGGCAGAAATAGTAAAAGCATTTCCTGGCTTTTTAGGATCATGAAAAAAATAATACAAATTATATTGGTTGTTCTGACTGTAGCTTTGATGCTACCAATTTCCTTTGCAGATTATAATTGTTCAACAGGGTCTCAAAGTTTGGGACAGGCCAAGGATCTTTTTGATACTAGTGTTGGTCTTAATAATTGTATTCAAGGGCAGAAAACTGTGCAAAAAGTAGATTTGCCATATCAAGAGTTTTATAGCCAATATTTGCAAGCTGAAAGTACTGGCTCCTTTGAGGCACCATTGTATAAACTGGTTAAAGATGGACTGAATTTACTGATTTGGATTATGTCTGCGGCAGCCGGGGTATATATTTTATTGGCAGGCTTTCGTATTGTTGCGGGAGGATTAGCAGAAGATGCTTTAAAAAATCAGACAGTTATTTTACGAAACATAGTGATCGGAGTTATTGTTATGAACATGGCAAATATTTTTGTGGGGACTGTTTTCTTTAAGTATGATCCTGAAAGTGCGGAAGCTAAGGCAACATTGAATACTGTAAGTAATTATAAAGCATTAAATAAAAGTCTGGAAACTTTGGATGCGAATGGTACATCAAGTCCACTTACTAAATTTGATCCTGCTGCGAAAGATGCTTCAGGTAAGCCCATTGTGGATCCAAATAAATGGAGTTCCACTACAGCTTCTCTTCTAATTTCACAAACTGTGGTTTTTCCTCTTATGCAGTTTTTCCTCGGATTTTTAGCAGCTGTTATTATTTTGTACATCATTGTTGCGGCATTTAAGATTATCATGGCTCGTGGTGATAGTGAGGAAGTTATTGGAAATGCCCGTCGTCAGATACTCAATGCGATGATAGGACTTGCTCTTGTTTTTGCATCAAGGGCAATTGTTAATACAATTTACGGAACTCCATTTGTTGATGCCAGTAAGGGTGAGAAAGCCCTTCAACCGAAAGTGATCGAAGGCATGTCCACTCTCATGAATATCATGAACTACCTTCTTGGCTTCTTCGCTGTCATCGGTGTTGTCATGTTCATCTATGCAGGTATTCTCATCGTTACTGCGGGTACCAAAGAAGATAACCGTAAGAAAGGTTTCACTGTCATGAAATGGACGGTTGTAGCTATGCTAATGTCCATGTCCGCATACGCCGTGGTATCAACAGTACTGCGCCTTAGTATTTAATGTTGTCACTTCTTTTCAACACAATCGTATCCACTTAGGTTGAATGCGTTTTTTTTCGTGCTAGAGTTGACCCATCTTAAAACGTTGGATGAAGAAAAGTTTGAAAATAGTTGTGATGGTGGTCTGGGGAATACAACTTTGTGTGCCAACTTTTGTTGTGGCTGCTGAAATTAGTAAAAATAGTATGTGGGAATGGACTAATCCGACAAAGGGGTTGAAAAATATTACGCCGGCTGTGGTCAATAGTGGTGGAAGTGTTGCTCCGGTTAGTACTTCAACTCCGGTGATGCAAAGCACATCGAGTACGTTACTCATTAATGAAATTCTGCCTGATCCTGTGGACGGGAAAGAGTTTGTAGAGTTGTGGAATTTTGGGAATGAAGATATTTTGTTGAAAGGATGGGTGCTTTTTGATGTATCGGGGAAGAAAATTTCTTTGCTTGATGAAGTACTGGTCAAGGGAGAATACAAGGTTCTAAGTACCATTCCGTCTCTCAACAATGAAGGAGATAGTTTGACTCTTACAAGTCCAACGGGAGCCGTGATTGATGAGTTTACATATATTGGTGCAGATGTGAAAAAAGGAATATCACTGAGTAAATTCTGTGATGAACCGATGCTACATTTTTGTGATCAATTAGTGTCACAGCCAACTCCGGGAGCGGAAAATAAGAAACAGGTGTTGGATGTTACCATTCTCCCGAAAGAGAAGGAGATTGCATTTGGGATGAAAATAAGTTTTGAAACTTCTGTGCCGGGAGCGAAGATTTATTATTCAACAGAGCCGGATAGCGGTCCTGAATCAATGATATTGTATACGAAACCTTTTGTTTTGGACAAAGGCGGAGCGATATATTATTTCTCAACATTGAATGGGGATAGTTCGAAAATCATGCAAAAAATTTATACAATCAAAAATGCTCCGGTGGTAAAAGCTGATCGGGGGGTGGTAATTAATGAAATCTCAGATGAGGAAGGGTGGCTTGAAATTAAGAATTGGACCGTAAAACCTGTAAGTATGGCACTTTGGAAATTGACACTTTCTCCTTCATTTGAATGTGGGGAAATGTGTACGGACTTGTCTGTTTTTAGGGATATTAAACCAATGCAGAAAATCATTGTTCCTATACCACAGGGGATTGTGAAAAAAGATCAGACGTATTATTTATATGATAATACCGGAGCTTTGATAGATGAAGTGAAATTGCCTGCAAAGCGAAAGGCTGAATTTGATAAGTCTTATGCGAGGGTTTCGTATAAAGATAAGTCGTTGGCTGAGTCTAGGAATACCAGGAATGTACTGAAGCCTAAGGATAATTTTTTGTGGACGAGTATTCCGACAAAAGGAGATGAGAACGTGATTTTGACTCAAGTGTCTGATGATGGGGATCATGATATGTTGACTTCAAAGGAGGAAAAGGCTTTGGATACAAATCCTGCGAAATTTGATACGAACCTCAATGATATTCCTGATTTTTTTGATCATGGGGTTGATGCCAAAGATCAGTCAGAATGGGATACTTCAAAGTTTTTGTACAAGAAGTTATTGTCGATGTTGGTCCATATTGAGGCTCTTGTCGATGGAAGTGCTGTGAATGGTATTACCTTGCCGCTTTCAACTGTGCACTTTTTTGTTAATGAAAAAGAAGTCGGAAAAACAGAGTCTGACAAAACTGGGAGTTTCACATTTGATTTTTTAGATTTTGGATTATCAGGGGATGTAACATATCAGGTGAAGGTAGAGGATCAGTTGGGACAGATGTCTTTATTATCAGAACCATTTACATTGTCATTACTAAAGAATACAGAGCATTTAGAAGTTGTTTTTGGAGATGTTGTTGTATTAAAAGCGCTTCCTAATCCTGCAGGTGCGGATGATTATAAAGAAGAGTGGATTGTTTTGCAAAATCACTCGGATCATCCAATTGATATTGGTGAACTTTCGTTGGCAATAAACGGGAAAAAAGTTGCATTGGCGGAGACAGTTTTAGAAAGTGGTGTGTCTTTACAGATTGGAGCAGATGCTTTTAAAAAGCATTTGCCCAATGACAATGGGATATTGGAATTATTTTTTGGAGATGTCCTTATTGATCAAATGAATTATAGTAAGGTAAAGGACGGTGAAATTGTTGAGAGAAAAGGTATTACGTTGGAGTATAGTAGTTCGCTGACAATTGCTGATGCGAAGAAGGAAGGCCAATATCCGATGATTGTTCCGAGCGAAGAAGTTACTGAAATTGTTTCAGATGTGTATGCCACTCTTGGTCCTGTTCCACAGAATGCTCTCATTGCAAAGGAGAAAAGTCAGGAACCTGACGTGATGTTTTCTTATCTCTTTGGCTTTTCCTCTTTGCTTTCTGGATTTATTCTTTTTCGAAAATAAATGCTGTATATTGTTGCAACGCCGATTGGGAATTTGGGAGATATGACGGAACGGGCGCTGACGCTTCTTAGAAGTGGAGAGATTGATTTGCTTCTTTGTGAAGATACACGAGTGACGAAAAAGTTAATGTTACATTATAAACTACATATTCCGCAGGAGAGTTTTCATGGACATTCCACGCCTGCGAAGATGAAGAAAATTGGGGACTTGCTATCTGATGGGAAAAATATCGCGTACGTTTCAGATGCGGGGACGCCCGGGATTTCGGATCCGGGCTATTTGCTGGTGCGGGAGGCAATCGAGCGTGATGTGGAGATTGTTCCTTTGCCCGGGCCGTGTGCGTTTGTAACGGCATTAATGGCGAGCGGACTGCCTACTCATGAATTTCGGTATCTCGGGTTTTTGCCTCAGAAAAAGGGGCGCGAGACGTTGTTTGCGCAGATTGTGGACTCAGATGAGACAATAGTGTGCTATGAATCAAAACACCGTTTGATAAAGACATTGGAACGGTTTGGAGAGCTGATGCCGGATCGATATATGGTTGTTGCGAAAGAGTTGACCAAAATGCATGAGCGTTTTATCCGGGGCAATGTTTTGGAAGTTATGAACATTATTTTAGGGGATAAAAAATTGACCAACGGAGAGTTCGTTCTTTTGATAGCGCCGAGAAACTTCGCTGTTGTAAAAAGTTTATAACAGAATCGAAAAA
Organism: uncultured Candidatus Peribacteria bacterium; assembly: GCA_964349065.1. Classification (GTDB taxonomy): domain Bacteria; phylum Patescibacteriota; class Gracilibacteria; order 1-14-2-50-48-13; family 1-14-2-50-48-13; genus CAYGEY01. The sequence continues at coordinate 11,445 of CAYGEY010000022.1, forward strand.
GTTCGCTTTCAAAGCGGTGAAACCGGTGCAAGAATAGGGGAAGTATTTTATAACTTTTCCTATGAAAAATATTTATGCACTGGCATATTTGCATACATTTTCTCATGTGAGTCATGTGGTGCTCCGACGTATTTGGGAATATTCGAAGGGTGAGGTGGGGGCGTTTTTGAATGATCTTTCAAGAGAAAAGCTTCTTGCTGTGGGGGTTTCAGGTGAGCATGTGAAAAATATTTTGGATACATATTCGCTTGTAGAGGCTGAGCGACTAGCTCAGTACATTGAGGATATGAGTATTGATATCGTTTTGGAGCATGAAAAAGATTTTCCAGATATTTTGCGGTATGTCGATCCGAATCCGTTTATGCTCTATATTCGTGGGAATTCGGATTTGTTTGAAGAGAGGTTGCTGGGGGTGATCGGGAGCCGAAGGGCGAGTCCGTATGGTATCTCTGCGGTAAAGTATATTGTACCGCCGGTTATCCGAGGTGGGGTGGTAGTGGTAAGTGGCCTTGCGATGGGCATTGATGGAATAGCTCATCAGATGGCTGTGGATGCACGGGTACCGACGATCGCGGTAATGGGAACAGGGGTAGATGTTGTCTACCCGAGTATGCACAAAAAATTAGCACAGGAGATTATTGATCATAATGGGTGTTTGTTGTCGGATTTGCCTTTGGGAACTTTGCCGATGCCGTTTAATTTTCCGCTTCGCAATAGATTGATTAGCAGTTTGTCTCATGCTCTTTTGGTGATTGAGGCGGGAGAGAAATCGGGTACTCTTGGGACGGTGAGGTGTGCTCTCGAGATGGGGAGGGATGTGTTTGCGGTGCCGGGGAATATTTTTTCCGTGCAAAGTAAGGGGACGAATACTCTTCTTGAAAGGGCGGAAGCTCATCCTTGTGTTTCTGCAGAGGGTATTCTGGATTTTTTTGGGATTCCGAGAATTGTGAAGGTAGATGAGGCGGGGCATCCGATGCTCAAATATTTTCGGGAAGAATTTGAATCGAAGGAGGTGATATTTAAGAGGACTGAGATGAGTTTTGAGGCCTTTCAGGCGATGGTGACGGAGTTGGAGTTGTTGGGTAACATAGAAGAGAGGAGTGGGTGGTTTCGATTGTTGTAAAAAAATCTTTTGGATCTCTTGACGAACGCCTCTTAGCACTCTAAAATATCGAGTGCTAAATTAATTATATTTTTAGGAAAACAATATGGCAAAAATTATTGGAATCGATTTGGGTACAACAAACTCTGCCGTTGCGGTCATGGAAGGTGGCGATGCGGTGATTATATCGAACAGCGAAGGGAATCGAACTACTCCTTCTATTGTTGCGATCGGGAAAAATAAAGAGCGATTGGTGGGGCAAATTGCGAAACGGCAGTCTGTGACTAATCCGGAGAATACGATTTATTCTGCGAAGAGGTGGATCGGGCGAACATACAAGGAAGTGGCAAAGGAAGTAGCGAAAATGCCGTACAAAACGAAAGAAGGTGAACATGGAGAGGTTATGATTGAGCTTGATGGTGTGTGGCGAAAACCGGCTGAGATCTCTGCGATGGTGTTGGCAAAATTAAAAGCTGATGCAGAGAGTTATCTTGGAACTCCTGTTACAGAGGCGGTGATCACGGTTCCGGCGTATTTTAATGATAGCCAAAGGCAGGCGACAAAAGATGCGGGAAAAATAGCCGGTCTTGATGTGAAACGAATTATTAATGAGCCGACTGCGGCGGCGCTTGCATACGGACTTGATAAAAATGTGGATCAGAAAGTTGCTATTTATGACTTCGGAGGAGGAACATTTGATATTTCGATTTTGGAGATTTCTAAGGAAGGGACGTTTGAAGTGTTGGCGACGAATGGAGACACAACGCTTGGTGGAGATGATTTTGATAATTTGGTGATTGATTATATTATCGATGAATTTAAAAAATCCGACGGAGTGGATTTGGCGAAGGATACGATGGCAGTGCAGCGTCTCAAGGACGAGGCGGAAAAAGCAAAGAAGGAATTGTCGTCATCTGCTGAAGTTGATATCAATATTCCATTTATTACTGCTGATAGTTCAGGGCCAAAGCATTTGAATATCAAACTCTCTCGATCGAAATACGAGTCTTTGATCGGTGATTTGGTACAGAAGAGTATTGCTCCTTGTGAAAAAGCATTGAAGGATTCGAAGCTCTCGAAAAGTGATATCCATGAAGTGATTTTAGTTGGAGGTACAACACGAACGCCACTCATTGTACAAAAGGTAAAAGAATTTTTTGGAAAGGAGCCACACAAGGGTGTGAACCCGGATGAAGTGGTAGCGCTTGGAGCGGCCATTCAGGGAGGTATCTTGATGGGAGATGTGAAGGATGTCTTGTTATTGGACGTTATACCACTTTCTCTTTCTATTGAGACTCTCGGAGGAGTTGCTACAAAGGTGATCGAACGAAATACAACGATTCCAACTTCTAAATCACAAATTTTCTCAACTGCGGCGGACAATCAACCTGCTGTTGAAATTCATGTGACACAGGGGGAGAGAGAGTTTGCGAAAGATAACAAGTCGCTTGGAAAGTTTGTTCTCGATGGGATCCCACCTGCACATCGAGGTATGCCTCAGATTGAGGTGACATTTGATATTGATGCGAATGGAATATTGCACGTTGGAGCAAAAGATAAAGGAACCGGGAAAGAGCAGAAAATAACGATTCAGGGGTCATCCGGAATGTCTAAGGAGGAAATTGAAAAAATGACAAAAGAGGCAGAGGAGTTTGCAGAGGAAGATAAGAAGAGGAAGGAATTAGTTGAAATTCGAAACCGGTGTGAACAGCAGATCTACGCCACAGAAAAAGCTATTGTTGATCTGGGAGAAAAGGTAGATGAAACTTTGAAAAAAGAAGCAGAGGAAAAAATTGCGGCACTCAAAGAAGTGCTTGCGAAAGAGGATGCCAGTAAGGAAGAGATTGAAGCGAAGGAAAAAGAAATGTCAGATACTGCGATGAAGTTAGGGGAGATGCTTTATAAAGAGACTGCAGATAAGCAACAAGAGACACAAGACATGCCTGAAGGAGAGGCAAAGGCTGAGGAGAAAAAGGATGATGATGTGGTGGAAGGGGAAGTGAAGGAGTAGGTAGATGTGAATTTAGAAGCTACATTAGACCATGTTGTTGATGTCAACAACATGGTCTAATGCAATTTGGGAGCTATTATTGATCGTTTTGCTGACCTCGGCAAAACGATTGAGTGGCTAAGGGAAGCGGAGAAATACAAAATTGTATCTAATAGATAAAGGAATTCAATTTTATAACTCTCAATAGGTGGCTTTTGTTACTTATTTTTTACAATTGACGTAGGTATAATAAAAAAATATTCTGTAGTTTGGAATATATTATTATCTTCGAAATAAATGAAAAAAGAGTTGATTGAATCACTTGCCGCAAATTTTGAATCTTATGCTCAGAGAACTGAAAATGGAGTAGAATTTTGGTTTGCTCGAGATCTGCAGGTTCTCTTAGGATATACTGAATGGAGGAATTTTTTACAAGTAATTACAAAAGCTAAGATTACATGTGAATCCAGTAAGAATGCGGTTTCTGATCATGTTGTTGACGTCAACAAGATGATCAAGCTGGCTAAGGGAGCGGAAAAAGAGATTTCTGATATCATGTTGACGAGGTATGCATGTTATTTAGTGGCTCAAAATGGCGATTCTCGTAAACCTCAAATTGCTTTTGCACAAAATTATTTTGCAGTGCAAACGAGAAAGTTGGAAGTTCTTGAAAAGAGAATTAATGATTATGAAAGATTGGAAGCCCGTCAAAAACTTACTGTCTCTGAAAAGGAATTATCAGAACTCATCTTTGAAAAAACTGGGAATGAAAAGAACTTTGCAATAATAAGAAGTAAAGGTGATGCCGCATTATTTGGAGGAAAGAATACAGAGGCTATGAAGAAGGAATTAAAAATATCAAAAGCAAGACCACTGGCTGATTTTTTGCCTACTATCACTATCAAAGCTAAGGATTTTGCTACAGAGATTACTGTATTTAATTTAAAGGATAAAAAATTGAATACTGAGAGACAAATTTCTGGTGAGCATGTAAAAAATAATCAGAAGGTTAGGGATGTATTGTTGGATAG
>CAYGEY010000023.1:0-13708 GCA_964349065.1 uncultured Candidatus Peribacteria bacterium
GCAACGTGCAAAATCTCACTTTAATAGAGCAGTTTAAAAAATATGATGTATCACCAAAAAATCAATATATTATTGGTGTTTCCGGAGGAATTGATAGTATGGTTCTCATGGATATGTGTATCAAAGAAAATATCCCATGCACTATAGTCCATATTGATCATAATATCAGACAGGAATCGCCAGATGATGCACAGTTTGTAAAGAAATATGCAGTTAAAAACAATATTCCGATAATTATTGAAGAAATTGATATTCCAAAGCTTGCAAAAGAGAAAAAGCAGAATCTTGAAAAAGTAGCTCGTGATGAACGATATAGGATTTTTGAAAAATATAGAAAATTTCTTGGATCAGTTGCTACCCTAACAGCCCATCATAAAAATGACTTGTATGAATCCGTGATTCTTCACAAAGAAAGAGGAAGTAAAGACCTAGGAAAAATTGGTATGAGGATGTGGGATGAAAAAAGGAAAATACTCAGGCCTCTTTTGCATGTAAGTAAAGAAGACATTAAGAAATATGCAGAAAAAAATAAGATTGAGTGGCGAGAAGACTCTACAAATAAAGATTTACAATTCAGTAGAAATAGAATTAGAAGCAAATTACATCTCTATGATGTAGAGAAAATCGAACACGATTCAAAAGTTGCTGAATGTAAAGTTAATGAAATGGATCGTAACATTTCAAAGTTTTTAAATCAAACAGTGTGGAATGTTCAAGAAATTACAAACATGGGCGATGATCTGCTTGGACATCTTATTATTAGGCTTAAACAAAAGTATGATGAAGATCCATCATACAGTGAAAAAGAATTGTTATCAAAAGTAGCCTCCCTTCGCAAAATGCAGTCAGGAAAAAAGATCGAACTGACAAAAAATATCTTTATCGGGAGAGTTTTTGATAAATTTCAATTACAAGAAAAATCAATAAAAGATATAAAACAAATAGAGACAAATGCTCATATCAGAGATATTCTGCCTGGTGACACCTTACTTTGTATATCAAAAGAAGGAATTTTTCATAAAAAGCTTAAAAAAGTTTGGAGTGAATATAAGATATCTGTAGAAGACAGAAAAAATTATAAAATTCAATTATCCCCGGAGGGCGAAGGAATAGCTCTCATTGGCGAGAAAAATATCACATATATTACATGAAAATAATTCTCATAAATGGCCATTTCTTGATTCATCCCTACTCGGGGATTGGTGTATATACACACCAGATGCTTCAATATTTGTCACAAAATAAATCACTAAAGATCTTTATTATTGTGTATGGCGAGCGAAAAAAAGTGGCCAAAATAGAGGAAATGAAAAATGTGATAATGGTTAGGTTCAAGAAGCCTCGATTTTTACCGATGCGGTTGTATTTACTATGGATTGAAAAAATCGCGATAACAAAATGTGTTCAAAAATTAAAACCTGATTTTTATTTTAGTCCTTTCCCGCATGTATTATCACATGAGGCTCTAAAACAGACGAAGTGTTTTATGACGTTGCACGATGTGTTCCTATTAAAAAATAGTGAATATACAAAGTCAATATTTCGAAAGGGGTATAATTTTCTGTTGAAAAAAACATTGAAAAAAGCACATCTTATTACAGTTTCAAAGGAATCGTCGAAAGAGATAAAGCAGTTTTTGCATATAAAACACTCGCCAGTTATTATACCAAATGGTATTGATCATTTACTTGGAATCAAAGCGGAAAAATTAAAAAATAAATTTAAAAAACCTTATATTTTTTATCATGGTGGTTACGACTCTAGGAAGAATATCTTGTATCTGTTAGAGGTTTTCGAAAAAGTTAGAAAATATAGAGAGGTAAATCTCATTCTTGGAGGAGAACCCCTGTTTGATTCAGACTTGTATACAAAAGTGAATACAAATAAACACATCATTCAAACCGGATTTTTGGATAATAGTGAGCTTGTAACTTTATATAGAAATGCTGAATGTTTTGTACATCTTTCCTCGGCCGAGGGGTTTAATATTCCTATTGGAGAGGCTCTTTCTCTTGGGACAAAAGTGGTGTGTTCGGATATTCCGGTGCATCGGGAATTTTGGCAAACACATGCAACGTTTGTAACACTCAAAGATGCTGAAAAGGCCGCTCATGAAATTATAAAAGTGTTAGATCATAAAAGCAAAAAACAAACATTGAACCTTTCATGGGAATTAGCTTCTCAAAAACTTCTTGATCTATTTATGTAAGTAGGCAATACTGTGGCTATAATACTAAGTATAATCATGAAGCCGAAAGGTGAAATGGATATTATTTTTGAGGGAAAGCTGGAGGATGAAAATATACATTTCATCTTTGTGAAACATTGGATTTCTGATTTACCTTCAGTGTTAATGTTTTTTTTACTGTATATATTACCTCTGTTTTTGTTGATTGCTGGATCATTTTCATTCCCCACTCCGATGATGTTTTATACTATTTGGATCGGTGCATGTTTATATTTCACATTTTTTGGATTATTTATGTTGATCCATTGGTTCAATGATTATTTTGATTTCTTTGTGTTGACTGATAAAAGACTCATTGATATTACGCAACTTAGGTTTTTGGTACGAAAGACCACTGTGGCCGAGCTTTCCACCATACAGCATGCAACATTTAAACAACGCGGTTTGCTTGATACCATACTTGGGATTGGCCACGTAGAGGTGTTGACCGCTGGGACGAATCCAGACTTGGTGATGGAAGAGATTGAAGATCCTGCAGAAGTGACTGATCAGATTTTGAAGTGCTCAAGGGATTATAAGCTAAAGGTGCATGAGGAACAAGTGGAGGAAGGTGAGGTTGTAAGCTAGTAGGAAAGCACTTTTTACCGGAGCGGGTAAAAAGTGCTTTTTATATGACTAAATTTTCAGTTTGTCACAATTTGTGACAGACTGAAATTAATAATTCAACTGGTGATATTTTGTCACCGGCTGAATAATACACCGGAATTTTGGCTACTGTTGTAATTATTTACCAACAGAATATTTTATTTTCCGTGGACAAAGAACAAGTACGGCTAAAAAATATAGGTAGATAAAACTGCTTTATATTTTTACTATCAATCACCATGGATGAAATGATGCAACTGCACCAAGATAAAATCAGGAAGATTTGGCACAATGACCAGTGGTATTTTTCAGTGATTGATATAGTTGCAGTTCTTACAGACCAATTGGATTATCAAACTGCAAGAAAATACTGGAATAAACTTTCAGAAAGGTTAAAGAACGAAGGAAATCAGTCGGTGACAAATTGTCACCGACTGAAATTATCCGCTTCAGATGGCAAAATGTATAACACAGACGTGGCCAACATTGAAACAATTCTTCGTCTCATCCAGTCCATTCCCTCTCCAAAAGCAGAACCACTTAAGTTATGGCTTGCTAAAGTTGGATCAGAACGGATTGCCGAAATTCAAGATCCTGCACAAGGGATTGATCGGGTTCGGTCACTATGGAAAAAGCATGGACGAAGTGAAAAATGGATTCAACAAAGGATGATGGGTCAAGAAACAAGAAATAAGCTAACGGATTATTGGAAAGATCACGATGTAAAGGAGGGTAATGAATTTGCTATACTTACTAATATCATCCATGAAGAATGGGCGGATCTTAGCATTAAAGAACATAAATCATTAAAAGTCTTAGGGAAGACTAACAATCTTCGTGACCATATGAGTGAGGCAGAACTAGTTTTAACTGCTCTAGCAGAGCTCTCAACTCGTCAAATAGCAGAATCTATGCGAGCAGTAGGATTGAAAGAAAATGTTATCCCTGCAAAAAAAGGAGGACAAATAGCAAAGACTGCTCGTAAACAACTTGAATCTCTAACAGGGAAAACCGTTATTTCGGGAAGAAATTTTTTATCTGAAGGTAAGCAAGTGAACTACATTGAATAGGTGGCAATTGAAATTCATAAAATATATTCGCTAAATCCACTCTTCATCTGCTATAATACTCTGAATCAATAACAAATCCCCCATGAAACTCACTTTCTACGGCGCTTGTCGTAAAGTAACCGGATCAAAGCACTGCCTCACACTCAATGATGGCACAAATATATTACTCGACTGTGGAATGCATCAAGGCGAAGTCCAAGATAACTATGCAAAAAACGCCAATCTCCCTTTTGACGCGGCATCTATGAATATTGCGATTGTCTCCCATGCTCATATTGATCACACCGGACTCTTACCTCTCCTCGTCAAAAATGGTTTTGCAGGAAAAATATATATGACACCAGCAACTCGTGACCTCGCTCATATACTCCTTATGGACAGCGCTAATATTCAAAAGTCTGATTTTGAATTTGCACAAAAGAAACAATTGGCCGGAAAAAAAATAGAACTCCATGATCCATTATTTAATGAAGAAGATGTGGAAAAACTCATGTCACATATTGTGACCATTAACTATCTTGAGCCCACCGAAATTCACCCGGATGTACAAATAACGCTTCGAGATGCGGGCCATATTCTTGGAGCTTCAATTATTGAGATTGTAACCGAAGGGAAAAAACTTGTATTTTCTGGAGATATGGGCAGAGTTGGTCTTCCAATTTTAAAGGACCCGGATTTGCCAAATAAAGCCGATTATCTTATTATGGAGTCTACATATGGTGATCGCCTTCATGACGATACGGCCGACATGGAAAAAGATCTGATGAATGAAGTAAATGATATTTGGGAAAGAAAAGGTAAACTCATTATTCCTGCATTCTCAGTCGGTCGAACTCAAGAGGTGGTGTATCTCTTACATAAACTGATTTTAGAAAACAAAATTCCTAAAATACCGATTTTTGTTGACTCCCCACTTTCTGTAGCGGCGACAGATATCTATATGAAACATGCAGAAGTATATGACAAAGAAACATTTGAGACTTTTTTAATGAAGGCAAAACATCCTTTTCATTTCGAAAATGTGACATTTGTTGACTCTGTTGAAGAATCCATGAACCTCAATTTTCAAAAGGGTCCGATTATTATTATTTCGTCTTCAGGTATGGTTGAAAACGGTCGAGTGGTGCATCATGTGAAACATGCGCTTACTGATCCTAATAATATGATTCTAGCTATTGGGTACATGGCTGAGGGAACTCTTGGTCGCAAGCTCATTAATGGGGAAAAAACAGTATGGATTCATGGTAAAGAAAGAGAGGTGCACGCGCATGTCAAAGCACTTCATTCATTTTCAGCTCACGCGGATAAAAATGGATTACTCGCTTTAGTTACCAACCTCCAGGGTCTGAAAAAAGTATTTTTAGTTCATGGTGAGGAGGCTCAAATGGAAAAATTTTCTCAAAAAATAAAAGAAACTTTGCCAAATATTGAGGTATTTATGCCAAATGAGCAGGATAGTTTTGATTTGAATTAGTAAACGCAAATCATTTACTTCAGAAATTCTGATAAATGGTATAGTGCAAGGAGACTCAGGATTTCTCTTCTTTTTCAATTTCATCTTTCAAGATCTTTAATGCCCTATGTAGCATTATCCTCGCATTTCCTTCTGTGGTTGCTAATGCTATTGCAATTTCCTCGTACGGTAAATCCTGAAAATATTTTAGTGTTATAATTTCTTGATATTTTTGTGGTAAACTTTGCATTGTCCTAGCAATTTTTTCCATAAACATGATTTCTTCTGTTTCCTGGCTTGGATTCGCATGACTTTTAGTATCTGCAATCTCAAATGTCTCATCTAATGAAACTGTTATTTTATTTTTCCTATAAAAATCCACAATCATATTGTGAGAAATTGTAAAAATCCAACTTCGAAACTGTGTAGGGTTATTGCCTTTAAATGAACTAAGCTTATTCCAAACCCGTAAAAATATATCAGAGACAATGTCGCTCATATGTTCCTCCGGAACCCGTCTTCCAACATGTCTATAGATATCTTTGACAAAGTGGTTATAAACAATTTCAAATGCATCATGACTTCCATCTCTTGCTAGGTCAATGGACGCAGCAAGGGTTGTGTCTACAAATGGTATTTCCTCAGCGCCAAATTGTGTAAGATTTGTACTAATATGTATCATATTATAAACAAAAATTCTCCAAAAAAGTGTACTCCAAAGTACAAAATATAAAAGAAGAAATAAGAAATACCCACTTTTGCTGTACAAATAGAACTTTAATTTTATACTGAATCCGCATTTTTTATAGCGTGAACAAAGCCTCATGAGTGAAGAAAGTAGAAACAGTTTTCAACATCATAAAGATGATAATATCGCTCCCAAGGACATTATCCATGAGATGGAGGAGTCATATCTTGATTATGCAATGAGCGTTATTGTCTCACGTGCACTGCCCGATATTCGTGATGGGCTAAAGCCGGTACAACGAAGAATTTTGCACACGATGAATGCAATGGGAATCACTTCCGGAACAAAATTTAAGAAATCTGCAAGAATAGTGGGAGAGGTCATAGGTAAGTATCACCCGCATGGTGATACTGCCGTGTATTCAACGATGGTGCGTATGGCACAGTCATTTGCTCTCCGTTATCCTATGGTTGAAGGTCAAGGTAACTACGGTTCCGTTGATGGAGATCCTCCAGCGGCGATGAGGTATACTGAGGCGAGAATGACCAAGGTGTCTGATGTTATTTTGGAAGATCTTGAAAAAGAAACGGTTCCCTTTCGTCCCAATTATGACGGCTCTGAGAGCGAGCCAACAGTGCTTCCGGGAAAATTTCCTAATTTGTTAGTAAATGGAAATCTAGGTATCGCGGTAGGAATGGCGACTAACCTCCCTCCGAACAACCTGACAGAGATCTGTGACGCAATTACGTTGGTAGCAAAAAATCCGGATGCGACCATTGATGATATTATGGAGCTTGTTCAGGGGCCGGATTTCCCCACTAGCGGGATTATTTATGATCGAGAGTTTATTAAGCAAACGTACGCAACGGGCCGAGGAAGTATTATAATGCGTGCTCGAGCGAGTATTGAAGAAAGTAAATCAGGAAAACCGCGCATTATTATTTCTGAAATCCCCTATCAGGTCAACAAGGCGACCATGGTGGAAAAGATCGCAGATCTTGTGCGCGATAAGAAAATAATTGGAATTACAGATATTCGAGACGAATCGAATAAGCAAGGTATTCGTGTAGTGATTGAGTTGAAAAAAGATTGTCCTGCAAAAAAGATCCTCAATCAGCTCTACAAAATGACCGCAATGCAGTCCACATTTCCGGTAAATATGATTGCTCTGATTGATGGTATTCAGCCAAAACTGGTGAATATCAAACTTTTGATTGAGCATTTCATTGATCATAGAAAGATTGTTATCCGAAAGCGAACGGAATTTGATTTACGAAAAGCTGAGGAACGAATTCATATATTACAAGGTCTCAAAATTGCACTGGATCATATTGATGAAGTAATTAAAACTATTCGGGCCTCAAAAACCCAGGATGAAGCAAAGACCAATTTGATTGCGAAGTTTGCTCTCAGTGAACGACAGGCAGACGCGATTCTCTCAATGCAATTACGTCGTCTTGCCGCACTGGAAAGACAAAAGATAGAGGATGAAATTAAAGAGCTTGAGGCTCTGATCGCACGTTTGATGAAGATCTTGGGTGATGCAAATGAAATTGTAAAAATTATCATTGAAGAAACAGATTTTATTAAAGAGAAATATGGTGATGAGAGACGTACCGAGGTTGTTTCCCATGCACTTGGTAAATTTGTTGTAACAGACACAATTCCAAATGATGAAATGGTGGTGACGCTCACAAAAGAAAATTACGTGAAACGTATGCCATCTTCAACTTTTACTGCCCAAAAGCGCGGTGGAAAAGGTATAAAGGGTCTTACCACAAAAGAGGACGATGAAATTCATCAGATGATAGTGACCAGAAATCACAATCAACTCTTGTTCTTTACATCGCTTGGTCGAGTCTTTAAAATGCATGTTTACGAGATCGAGATGGCTTCCCGTACTGCAAAAGGACAGGCTATTGTCAACCTTCTTCAGCTGCAACCGGATGAAAAAGTTGTCAGCATTTTGGATATCATGAATAAAAAAGATATTAAGAACCTATTCATGTCGACCAAGATGGGAACGGTGAAAAAGACTGACCTTGATATGTTTAAAAATATCAATAATCGAGGGATCATTGCTATCAAGATCAAGCCAGGAGATGAACTACTCTGGGTGAAAGCAACTTCAGGAAATGATCAGATATTCATTGTAACGAAAAAAGGACAAAGTATAAGATTTAAAGAAGGTAATGTGCGACCGATGGGACGATCTTCTTCAGGAGTGCGTGGTATTAAACTCAAAGCAAATGATGAAGTTATGGAAATGAGCGTAATCCAAAATGATAAAGGTCGAGTGTTTGTCGTCACTGAAAAAGGTATGGGAAAGATAACAGACCTTTCTGAGCACAGGATTCAAACAAGGGGTGGAAGTGGTATCAAAGCTGTAATGGTGACTGCGAGAACCGGAAATGTGCTCGGAGCAAGAATTTTGATGGATGGTGAAGAGGGTGATCTACTTATGATGTCAAAAAATGGTCTAACACTTCGTATCAACGTAAAGAGCCTTCCAAAGCGAGGCCGCGTCACGCAAGGAGTATATATCATGAGATTTAAAGGTGGTAATGATGTAGTTGCCGGATTCTCTATTATTCCAAAAGGTGAAGAGCTAGAAGGTACTGTGCCTGTGACAGAGGTGCCAGAATTTGAAAATGTTGAAGGTGATGAAGAGTTTGATATTTCAGAAGAAGCAGATAGCGAGGAAGTACCGGATGATGACGAGGAAGAATCAACAGATGAAGAAGAAACAGAGTAGCATTATTTCTCAATTCCCCACTCAATGAAAAAACCTCATGTTGCAAAAAAAGTCGCGAATTGGTTCTCAGAGCAGAAAGAGCTTCTCTCTGAGTTTCGTAAACAAGTGAAAACTTTGAAAAAAGAGAGGGAAGAAAAAACTGTAAAAACTCGTGAACGCACTAAAGACAATATGAGAGAAATTGTGAAGGAAACACGAACTAAAGTTGATATTTCTGTGGGGAGTGTAATAAAAGCCGCCATAGCAGTAGCGCTTGTTGCTCTTAGCCTATATTTACTGTATGCAATCAAAGACATTGTAGTTTTGGTACTAACGTCTTTTTTTATTGCTGCAATGCTTAGTCCTATTGTTGACTTTTTGGAAAAGAAAAAGATTCCGAGAGGGTTTGGGGTTGTTATTAGTTATTTTTGTATACTAACAGTGCTTATATTCTGTATTTTAGCGATCGTTCCTGTATTAAAATCACAGGGAGATAAGCTTACTTCTTCGATAATAGGTTATCTACAAAATGTGGCGGATCATGGATTCACCTCACTCTCTATTCCATTTGTTTCTCATGAGACTGAGGTATCGATTGTAAATTGGCTCAATGGATTGAAAGAAAGTGTTAATTTAGATTTAGTATTTGAACAATCAAAAACATGGCTGATTGACAATCAAGCGTCTGTTGGAAAGAATCTGGAAACAGTTGCAACAAACTTTTTTGGAGTGTTGAATAATGTTGCAAGTGGACTTGGGAATATTGTTGTTATACTCCTTCTGACATTTTTTATTATTGTTGAAAAAAGTGAAGTACGAGCTTTTCTCTTGGCTGTACTTCCTCCTAAGTATAGAGGATATTTTATTGAAAAAGTACACAGTGTTCAGGAAAAGATCGGTGGTTGGGTTAAAGGTCAATTCTTGCTTGGTCTCACGGTTGGTATTGCAACATATATCGGATTCTTGATATTGGCACTCTTTGGGCTGCATATTGAGGAAATGGGAATTTTATCAGTAATTGCTGCATTAACAGAAGTAATTCCCGTAATAGGTCCGATATTGGCCGGATTAATTTCAGTACTTGTTGCGGCAAATTTGGGAGTGGTACCTATGGTAATTGTTGCAGGTATGTTTATACTTATTCAACAATTAGAGAATAATATTCTGGTGCCGGTCATTATGCGTCATGCTGTTGGGCTTTCATCATTTGTTATTATAATCGGAATGCTGATTGGGGTGGAGTTCCTTGGATTCTTAGGACTTATCTTGGCTGTGCCGGTGACGACAATTATTGGGTTATTTATACAGGACTTTATAAATGGAAACGAGAAAAAGGAATCATAAAAAAAGCTCCCGGAGGAGCCTTTGAAAAAGGATATTCTTTTTTAACTCGCCAACGTAAAACTCGTGTACCCAGGCTTATGAGAAACTAATTCTTCTTTTTTGAACCATACATCAATCTCAACCGGAGCCTCTTCCACTGATCCTGAGGCATGAATCAAATTAAAAATTCCAATTTGCGCGTTATCAGCATGTTTAAATGAAACATGAGAAAAGTCTCCTCGAATAGTTCCTGGTGCAGCTGTTTTTGGCTCAGTTCCTCCAACCATCTTTCGAACAACTTCAACGATCTCTATTCCTTCAAGTACAAGGGCAATAATCGGTCCGGACATGAGCATATCAATCATCATTGTCCGTACATGCTCCCCTCTTCTTTGTGCTAAGTCATCTGTGTAATGTTGCATGGCAGTGTCTTTCTCAGAAGTCAAAAGCTTCAGCCCCACCATCTTCGCTCCTACTCTTTCAAATCTTTGTAAGATTTCTCCAACGATTCCTCGCTCGATTGCGTCAGGTTTCAAGAGGATCAGCGTTCTTTGCATTGTTTCCATAGTATGTGTGTTTAATTCTAAATCACAAAGAGATTAGAGATTGATGAGAAATAGTCAACAGACGACTTATAAAAATTCACAATACATTGACTTGTATAAATAATATTATATAATATACAATTATTCATACTTTATACAAAATGTCATCAGAGTTTATCGATAAGATCATGAAAGTGAATGAAGAAGATGACTTGATATCTTCCGTACAAGGTAGAGTTGAGATACAACTTCAGTATCCACATTTTACGTTCTTTTTTGTAGAGCATATTAGGCAAGAGATACAGAAAATAAAAGAATCCGGCGGTGATGTTTCATATATTGAACAAAAACTTCCTGAGTTGATGAAAAATGAGATTATGGCTGATGCAGAGAATAAAGTGAATAAACAATTGAGCTATCCTAGGTACACAATATTTTCGGTTGAGAGAATTCAAAAATCAATAGATAAGGCAAAGGAGGCAGGATGTGACGTTTCACAACTTGAGTGTCAAATTCCAATCTTGAAAAGAAATGAATTAATAACTGACGCAGAAAATAAGGTGAATAAACAACTGGGGTTTCCACGGTATACAATATTTTCAGTTGAAATGATCCAAAAATCAATAAATAAGGCAAAGGAAGCAGGGTGTGATGTTTCAAAACTTGAGTGTCAAATTCCAATATTAATGAGAAATGAATTAATCACTATTGCGGAACATCAAGTGATGACTCAATTATCCTATCCCCGAGTCCCTATATTTTCTGTGAAGAGGATTCAGGATGCGATACGGAAAGCAAAAGAAGCGGGGTATAATGTGTCACATCTTGAGAAAAAGCTTCCAAGATTGATTAAAAATGAATCAATCATTAATGAAGAAAAGAGAAAAGAGATTCAGGAAACGAGAAGCTTCTTATCTCAATTCCCTGAAGTTAGAGCAAATACCAGAATTTCATTGCAAAAAACCAAAAAGAAAATAAAATGAATCATGAAATAATTTTTTGAAATGAAAACTTCTACTCACATCATCGAAAACTCCTTCCTGTTATTTTATGGGGAGTATTTTCTTTTCAGGACACAAGTGCGTACATAATAGTATGCAATTCATGAAATCTTTATAAGTTTTATTTGTTTTGCATACGAAAGCACTACTCTTATTTCGTATTTAAAAACAATATGCTCCGCCTACAAAATATCGCCCTTTACCAAGACTCCAACCTACTCCTCGATGAGGTAGATTTGAGTTTATCCGGAAAAGACAGAAAACGCGTTGGGATCATCGGGCCAAATGGCGCCGGCAAAACTACATTACTTAATCTCATCATGGGAACCCACGAAGTTTTTGACGGGATCCGAATTTGCGAGAGAGAAATAATTATCAAGGTTGATCAAACTCTTACCGGTGATATGAGTATGACTGCAATTGAATACATCTCTGAGGCTCTGGATGAGTCTTGGGAAACATACAAAATAGAAAAACTGCAATTAGAACTTGGTGTCTCTGATGAATTATTATTGCAGCAGGTTTCTACCCTTTCCGGTGGGGAACAAATGAAAATGCGGATCATGTATGCTCTCTTACAGGATCCCACAATTTTATTATTGGACGAACCGACCAATCACTTGGATCAAGTTTCATGTGAATGGCTCATGACTTTCATAAAAAAATTTGCAGGAAGTGTGATTATCATTACGCACGATCGCCACGTGATCGACAATGTCTGTAATGAACTTTGGGATCTTGAACCTTCGAGGCAGTCTTTAAGAGTTTATGGAGGCTCATTTGCAAATCTGTTGATCCTCAAAGATCAAGAGCGGGAAAATTCCACGAAATATTATGAGATGATTCGAGGGCGTGCAGATGTAATCCGTAGGTGGCTTAAGGCAAATGAGATGAATGTAAAATTTAGATTTAGTAATATCGTCGCATCGAGGAAAAAATCTTTGGAGAGACTGGAAGATGAGCTAGCTATACCACCAATTGAGCTCCCCGCGTATGCGCTGCCAACCAATAAGTATGGCGAGGAACGTGGAGAATTGCTCCGAATCCGAGTGGATTCTTTGGTGGAAGATCGTAACATACATATTTTTGGAAATGAAATCCGGATCAAACGTGCCCAAAAGATACTCATTTCTGGCCCTAATGGGAGCGGTAAATCAACCCTGCTCTCGTGTATGGCTGATCCAAAATTTTTTGAAGGCAAGTATGATGAAGCTGATGATCTACGGATTGTGCACCTCCATCAACATCCGCATTTTTCCCAAAAGGACCTCAAGACGCCACTTCTCCAACTTTTAGAATTTCATTTGCCCGAGATGACGAGTGTCTATGGAGTGGCTCTGAGAGCTGGATTTACCAAGGATCAATTGATGTTTAATGTGGATCGGCTGAGTGAAGGGCAAAAACGGCGTCTGGAGTTACTAATGATTTTGTACGAAAAACATGATCTTTTACTTTTGGACGAGCCGACAAATCACATGGATATTTATATGAAGGAGGAGGTGTTAAGATATATAAATACCACCAAGATAACCACTGTTATGGTGACACATGATGTGTATATGCAAGAGGCTATTAAGTGGGATCAGAAGATTGTGTTGTCATAAGGTTTTATTTTCATATATTTTTTATTGACAGCCCACAACTCCTACGTAATATAGACCCTGCTTACGGGAAAACGTAAGTGCATATGATTTTTGATATCTAGGGTGTAGTAGATAAAGTTACGCGATCGTGGATAGTTGAATAATCGCATTTATGCATTATTCTGTGTTTTTACGAAGAGTTTGATCCTAGCTCAGGATTAACGCTAGCTGTGCGCCTAACACATGCAAGTCGAGCGAGAGTTAGAATTTAGCTTGCTAAAGTCTAACGAAAGCGGCAGACGGGTGAGTAACACGTTGGCAATCTGCCCTCAACTCAGGGATAACTCGTTGAAAGACGAATTAATACCGGATGGTCTGTAGTGTTGAAATACATTACAGTAAAGTTTTTTCGGTTGAGGAGGAGCCTGCGTCCTATCAGCTTGTTGGCGGGGTAAAAGCCCACCAAGGCTATGACGGG
>CAYGEY010000024.1:0-13166 GCA_964349065.1 uncultured Candidatus Peribacteria bacterium
GGGCAAGGCTGTGGGATTTGGTAGGTTTGAAGAATTTTTTGGATACCAATTTAAATTGAGTATTAAATTCTAAATATTTATCAAATCTGATCTATTTATTTTACTGGTTTCTATTACTACATCTTTTAACTCCTGAGTCACTTCACTTTCATCTAACTGTTTGAGAAGGGGGTCACACCTCTCCCAAATCTCAAGTAAATAGGTAGCATGGGGAGCAAAAACCCCAGGTTTTTTATTCAATTCATCCTGTAATTTTTCTCGACTAAAATACTTTACCTCTTCCACCTCTCCATCACCAAATGTACATTCACCAGAATAATATCCAAAAAATATCGTAAGCATCACTGGGAAATCTATTTGACCTATGCCAACGTAATTTTTGGGAATAATATGCATCTTTGTCTCTATTTTCGCTAAATACGCTTGATTTTTAATATCCGGATTTTCCATGTATTCTCCCACTTTTGCTTTTTCTACGATTTTTACAGCCATTTGTAATTCTTCATAACATTCTTTCTCACAAGTACTCTCAGGAGTATCACTTGCTTGAATATGACCAATCGTTGTATCCCAAAGCCCTGGATTTATTTTTTTATTTGTCGCCTTTTTTTGAAGTAACATTCCTCGCTTGGGATCAATTATTACAACCCATATTTGTCCAATAGCAGTTAAAATTTTTCCATTTTCTGCCCACTCTTTTTTAGCCTTAGTATAATAATCATCACGGCTGATATCTGTTAAACTTTGGCCATCTAAGTCGAATTGTGGGAGTATTTCCATATATGCTATATTAATAATCACTGTGCATTCTACCATAAATACAAACACACGAAACTTATTTTCTCATTGACAATCCCAAATATATAGTTAAGTTACTTATATAGTAAGTAACTTAACTATAACATGCCAAGTAGAAAACAACTCATCGAGGGAATTATAGAGAATATGCAAACCATTAAACGTCAGATTATCTCTCGTGGTTCTATAAAATCCGACACTGTGGGCATCACACATTCGCAGTGGGCGGTGCTGAGTATTGTTATGGAAAAAGAAAAGGTGGGAGTGAAGGAGATTGCAGGACTACTTCGAATCAGTAGTAGTGCTGCAACGCAGCTCATTGACGGACTCGTGATTAACAATGTATTAGTTAGACAAAGTGACACATCAGATAGAAGGGCACTTTTACTTAAAATTTCAGAAGAATACAAAAAAAAGTTGGGTGCTCTGAGGGCAAATGCAACTGAGCAGTTTTCAAGCATGTTCGAGGCCCTCAGTGACAACGAGCTTGAACAATATTCTTCTCTCAATAAAAAAATCGTCGAGAGTTTTAATATAAAAAAATAATTAATTATGAAAGATAAAAAACAGCATCCGCCAAAGCCAAAAGGCCCAGGGATATTTAGCTTACTTACGCCGTACGAAGGTCCAATCTGGTTCCTGAGTATTTTGGCCGTGCTAAGCAGCGCCATCGGACTCATATTCCCAAAGATCATCTCTCATGCGATAGACACATTTATTCGCCATGAGTTTGTGCTTAATACTCTTCTTTGGGAATTTGGTCTTGTAATTTTTTCAGTATTTGTAATTACATATGCACAAAATATCGTCCAAACATACACATCAGAGCGGGTTGCTCGTGATTTGAGACAACAGTTGGCCGATAAAATTTCACTGCAAAGTTATGCTTTTATTGAGAATGTCACACCTGGAAAACTACTCACTAACCTCACATCGGATATTGATGCAATTAAGATGTTCGTCGGGCAAGCAATCGCAACGCTTATTTCATCTGTCATAATAGTCATTGGTGCAGCTATTTTACTCATAATGATTAACTGGGGATTGGCAATCGTGGTACTATTAATCATCCCAATTATTGGCATATTGTTCTCCCTCATTTTTAGTAGAGTTCGTGTACTTATGATGCGCAGTAGGGAAGTCATAGACTGGCTTAACAAGGTAATAAATGAAAGTATCCTCGGTTCAGCCCTTATTCGAGTACTCAATTCTCAGCAACCGGAATATGAAAAATTTCTCGCGGCTAATACTGATGCTAAACATTTGGGAGTCCAAATATTGAAACAATTTGCTTCAATGATCCCTATCGTTACATTCGTTGGCAATCTCGCTATGCTGACTATTTTGCTACTAGGAGGTCACTTTGTAATTATTGGAGGTATGTCTATCGGTGACTTTACAGCATTTAACAGCTATATTGCACTTCTAGTATTTCCACTCCTCATGATCGGATTTATGGGTAGCTCAATTGCTCAAGCAACGGCTGCATACCAACGTATTGTTAGCATACGAGACGCAAAAGATGTAAGTAACGGTGGAGAATGTACAGACGAACTTCGTGGAGATGTCGCATTTTCTAATGTCACTCTGATGTACGGAGAAAAACATGCACTAAAAGATATTTCATTTTCTGTGAAAGCACAAAGCAAAACGGCGATTATAGGTCCAACTACTGCCGGAAAAACACAGCTTTTGTATTTATTAATCGGACTTGTGGAAGCGACATCAGGAAAAGTCATGTACGACGGGAAGCCCATTTCTGAGTACAATAAAGAATCCCTTCATGAGCAGATCGGGTTTGTGTTCCAGGATAGCAGTATATTCAATTTATCACTTCGAGAAAATATCGCATTTAGTGACACCGTCAAAGACGCCGATTTACAAAAAGCAATTGAGACCTC
Organism: uncultured Candidatus Peribacteria bacterium; assembly: GCA_964349065.1. Taxonomy (GTDB): domain Bacteria; phylum Patescibacteriota; class Gracilibacteria; order 1-14-2-50-48-13; family 1-14-2-50-48-13; genus CAYGEY01. Next base: position 2,700 of record CAYGEY010000024.1, read on the forward strand.
AGAGCTTACAGACTTCGTTGCGACTTTGCCGGAGGGCTTGGACACAATGGTTGCTGAACGGGGAACAAGCCTCTCAGGTGGACAAAAACAGAGGATCATGCTTGCTCGTGCTCTTGCCGTGAATCCAAAAGTTTTGTTGTTGGATGATTTCACTGCAAGAGTGGATACAAAAACTGAGAAGAAAATCTTGGATAACATCATGAAAAATTATCCGGATACCACACTCATTTCAGTCACGCAAAAAATCGGAGCAGTTGAAAAATATGATCAAATAATTGTCCTCATGGAAGGAGAACTCATTGCTACAGGTACTCATGATCATTTGATTTCTACTTCACCTGAATACGTCCAAATTTATAATTCACAAAAAAGCACCAGCCATTATGAATAATAACTACACTCTCAATAAACCGGGCGAGAGTAAGAAAACAAGTGTACTACATACACTAAAGAAATTTCTTCCGCTCTTAAAAGAAGAAAAAGGGAGACTCATTATCGCAGGACTCGCGGTATTGATCAATACCGGACTCAATTTATCAGCCCCCTATATTATTGGTCACACAATAGATACATATGTCATTACAGGGCAGTATGGTGGGGTACTGTATTTTTCTGCGATACTCATGGTTATTTATTTGTGTGCACTTGTAACGCACTACATCCAAATTATGGTCATGGGAACAGTTGGGCAACATGTACTATTCAATTTACGAAATGCAATCTTTGAAAAAATCCAATCTTTACCTGTTGCGTTTTTTAATCAGAATAAAACAGGAGATCTGATTTCTCGTATTAACAACGACACTGATAAACTCAATACATTCTTTTCTCAAGGGCTAGTGCAGTTTGTGGCGAATGGTATTACCATCGTCGGTGCAGGGATTTTTATCCTGAGTATTCATTGGCAATTAGGAGTGGCCTCATTGGCTCCGGCGGTTTTTCTTTTGATTTTTACTCAACTATTATCGGGGTGGATCAAAAGAAAAAATGCAATCAATCTCAAAAAAGTCGGAGGAATGAGTGCAGAGATTGCAGAAAGTTTGGAACATTTCAAAGTCATCGTTGCATTTAATCGCAGGGATTATTTCCGCAAAAAATTTGAGATAGTAAATGAAGAAAATTATAAAAGTGCGGTGAGTAGCGGAATTGCAAATAATACATTAACTCCTACCTACGGCTTTGTTTCCAGCTGTGCTCAACTTATAGTGATTGCTTATGGGTTGTACCTCATTTCTATCGGCAGTTTTACACTTGGGCTTTTGGTGAGTTTCCTCAGCTACATCATGCGGTTTTATGATCCGCTTCGTCAGATGGCGATGATCTGGACGAGCTTCCAGACTGCCTTGGCGGCTTGGGATAGGATTCATGATATTTTGGTGTTAAAATCAGATCTGCTTGTAGAGCCGAAATCTGAGAAATCTCGGGAAGGAAATGCATTACTCGAATTTAAAAATGTCCATTTCAGTTACCCGGATACGCCTTCAGAGGTACTTCATCAGATTTCATTTGCCCTCGAAGCGGGAAAGACCTACGCACTTGTAGGACCAACCGGTGGAGGAAAGACCACTACTGCCTCGCTCATGGCAAGATTATATGACCCGACAAAAGGAAGTGTCTATTTAGATGGAAAAGATATTCGTACGTTTGGGGAGAAAGAACGAACAAAAAAGATCGGGTTTATTTTACAAGAACCCATCCTTTTTGCAGGAACTGTGCATGAAAATATTCTTTATGGAAATGAGGAGTATAAGGATTATGGCCATGATGCATTAGAGAAGCTCATTCATGATTCAAATCTGGGTTTGTTGTTAAAGCGTTTTGACGAGGGATTAAAAACACCAGTAGCATCAAGCGGAGGATCACTCAGCCTTGGACAGAAACAATTGATTGCATTTATGCGAGCAGTTTTAAGAAACCCGGATCTACTTATTTTAGATGAGGCGACTGCAAATATTGATACAGTGACTGAACAACTTTTAGAAGAAATCCTTAAAAATTTACCTGCGAAAACAACGAAAGTGATTATTGCACATAGGCTTAATACAATTGAGAATGCAGATGAAATATTTTTCGTGAATGGGGGAGAGTTGGTGAAGGCTGGATCGATGGAGCATGCTGTGGATTTGTTGTTGCATGGGAAGAGGAAGAGCTAGGTTATATCCTTCTTTAAATTTGCTATATGCTCATCTACACCTATCACTGAAAAATTACCATTTGCCAAATCAGCTTCAGTTTCTCTAAGAGCAATTTCCAAATCCGTCATTTTGTAGTATTAAAATGTAACTTTCCCCATATTTCATCCATAACATACGAAATAAATTCCATATCTTTTCTTGTATAACTCCTATCCATTCTGTTCAATCCTTGGATATGTACTTTGTTTCTTAATTCCCTAATCTTTTCAACTCTTTCATAAAATGGCTGTGAAAAAATACTTAATTTAAGACAGATTTCATTCACTTTTTTAAAATCAGTGTGTCTTTTAAGTTGAAATTCTTGTTGCACTCGTTTACAAATACTTAACCTTGATCCATTCACAACAAATGTTTTGGGCAATAGAGTAGACTCGGAACAACTCCAATCATCCAATAAAATTTTCTCTTCAAGATTTTTTTCTAATAATTTATAAGCCAACGCCTCAACCACAGAAGATGCAAATATAATCCCAGCTTTATAAAATCCGCTCCTTGCACGTCCTTTGAATTGCTCTGCCTGGTTGATTTGAGCAAAAACCTGATTTGCGTTCCATTCTAAATTCTTTTGAAAAATTTCGGTTTTCATTTTAGGTGTTATTTACTACTATTAATACTTTTTTTCAACTTATCCATAAATCTTGCAAAGTGCGGATAACCATTTCTTCTCAAATATGTACTTATTTTCATATCTGGTCTCCCTTCTATTTTCATATTATATTCTTTTTCATACCAACCAATGGTTGTATTATCAAATTCTTTTTTTCCTTTTTTCAAAGTTACTTGTGCCATAAGTTGTGATTATGATTTATTTATCTCAGTTAAATTTCCTTCTATTTGAATAAAAAGTAAAGAGAAAGTTTTCGATTGTGTTAATAAATCATAACAGTTTAGCCTCTTTGGAAGCCACTTTATTGAATATGTTTATAAATTAGTCTTAATATTTGTACTTATTCGTATCTCTTGGCAATCACATGAAAAACATGCCAATGATGTGGCGAACCATCTGCAAGTGTAGCGTCTTTTTCCACTTCCTTGATGGATATCACTTCCATATCTGCAAGTAATGACTCTACTTGTTCCTTTGAATGAACCGTCATATTCGGATTTGAGCTCCACTCATCTTTTGGCCCAAAAAATTGACCACAAAATATTCCACCTTTTGTCAAAGATTGTTTGATATTCGCGAAAACCATATCAAATGTATCAGGTGGGTTGAAGGGAAGAGAGAACATGGCAGAAACAAAGTCAAATGTATTTTGGGGAAAATCAAAATCAGCGAATGAAGATATGTGGCAGTGTAGATTGCTGGAATTGATCTCCTCTGCAATTTTTAAAATGGATTTTTCTATATCAACCACGATCACATCAAAACCATGTTCAAGGAGATAACACGCGTCATTGAGATTGCCGGCGCCAACATCAATTGCTTTTCCTCTTGATTTCACATATTCAAGGGCCTCCAGTAGTTGAGAATGGCGAGGATAACTTTTTGTCTGATTGTGGTGCTCTGACCAGTTGGGAGTCATGTTATTTTAATTAGTCTAGATTGAGATGATTTATTTTCTCATTTCATTAAATTTTTCCAACAAAATATCAGCCGGCATAAATGTCCCATATGTTTGAGGAACAAATTCTCCAGATTCATAAAGCTCTTTGCGCCTAGGATTACGTGTTGCAAATTCAACCTGACGTTCATATGCTTCTTGTTCTTCTATTGGAATGAGAAGCCTGTCCCCAACAAAATGTTCGTCTTTCAGAAATGTAAAACTAACAAACGGTTTCAGATCTGAAGCATTTTCAAAATTTTTAGAATTGAATATCCAAGAACCTTCACTCAGCAGTCCCTTACATGATGAATTAGAGGCAATAAGATCATATGCATTACTCATGAGATCCTGATAGTATACCACATCAAGATGATCGAAGGGTACTGGAAAATTAATCTTATTCAAGCGATTTCTCCCATTTGAACTAATTACATGCCGATGAAGCACTGCGTCTCCGGGACGAACTCGAAACTTTTCATCTAACCATATTAGCAGTGTAGGTGGAGCTTCACTATAAACAATATATGGCTCTAATACAAGTCCTGCATTTACTAAAAACCAAACATTAAATGCAAATTTCAGCCACTCATCTCTATCCAAAAAATATTTACGAATAAGATCCTCCTGTCGTGGCAATTCTTTCAACTCTCTATAGATTCTATCACGAATATATGTATTATTCAGATGCAGTTGTTCAGATAAGGTGTATCCCTGCCACGACTTATTACCTTTGTTAAGGTATTCCAGAATATTTAATGCTTGATCCGGAAGACGTGATATTTCAGATCCTGACAGCAACTCCAAAGCCTGTTCGCGATTCGGATAATATCTTGCGGCAAAAACGGCTTTGACTTTCTGCGGCAATCCTTCAAAAAGTTCATTGATGCTCTTTGGTACATGTTTATCATAATTATTAGGAGTACCAAATTGCATGGCTTTGTAGAAAAGATATGTTCTGAATATATCCAATAGTACATGCCTTGCAAAGCTGAGTTTGAAATTTGCGTTTTTAATTTTATTTATTTCATCCATGCATCCTGACCTATATAATTCACATTATATAAGCCAAAAAACACAGATTATACACAATTATTCTTGTGCAGGAGTTTCAGGAGTTGTCTCAGTTTCAGGGGTTGCGTCAACTTTTACTTCTTCTTCACTAGTTGCCTCAGTAGTAGGTTCCATACGGTGATGGGGTTAATAAATACCAAAGCGAACCTACGTCATGTAAAAATATATAGATAGACTAAAATTTTATTATGACTAGACAGAATAAATAACTTAAAAGAAACTTAAGTGAACTATTCCTCCACCTCCACCAAATGCTCAGACACGCCACTTGCTGAATCATGAAACGTCATTGCCTTCACCCTTTGCCCAAGCAAAACCTTCGGGACCCACAAATAATTGTCCGTAAACATCTTGTCGTATGGCATTTCATCTTTATGCACCCACTCCGGGCGCATAGACTCCGTTTCCTGTGGTTCACCCTCCCAATCATCTATGATGTAAATCGAAGTGTCTAGATTCCATTTTGTATCTGAGGGGAAGAGAAACTTGATATTTCCCATGTAGATCAAGCTAGTCACTTTTACTTTTACCTCTTCCCAAGCCTCACGAATCATTGCATCTTCATGCGTTTCGTTTACAAACTCAGGCTGATCTCCAACTCTCCCGCCAATCCCGCTGTACTTTTTGACAGCCAGGCCAGTAGAAGACTTTTTTCTTTCAGCTATGAGCACATGATCACCTTTGCGGAAAAAACCGACAACACCCTGGGGCAGGTGAGGTTTCGTTTCGAGATATCTTTGGATGTTTTCCATAAGTTTAAATTAAGATTATGTCTTGAAGTATAATAATAAAATGGAATAATTATATGCACATATTGCACATTTTTTGCACATACAATGAAAATCTACTACACATGTTCTACGGGAGAATTTAACAAATACAAGGATACGTACTTTGAGATTCGAGATATTATCATCAAAGAAGGGCATGTTCTGACGAGGGATTGGCTCACTCGCACGGAGAATATCATCAACACATCTCCGACAAAATTGCCTGATAGGAATATGAAAGAAATTTACAAAGGCTGCATTGAAAGCCTACGTGAAGCGGATCTTGTGATCATTGAGGACACAGTTTCCAACTTTAGTACGGGACATCAGATTACACTAGCACTGCAATACAGGCGGCCGACGTTGGTTCTTTGGCAGAGCTCAAAACACAGGCATTTCAATCAAATGTTTATCCATGGGATTGAATCTGATATTCTCGAGGTAGTCGAATATGAGCCAAAGGAATTGCAAAAGATTATTCGAGCGTTTATAAAGAAATATAGTTTTGCAAATGATAGAAATCGATTTCACTTGGTGTTAAGTAATACAGAGAGGCAGTATCTGGACTGGGCGCAGTTCACGAAAAATAAGAGTAGGACGGCGTTGATTCGGGATGTTTTGAGGAAGGCGGTTGAGGTGGATGGAGAATATGCGAAGTATTTGGAGAGGGGGTAATCTACTCATTCCGACAAACCACATAATAATCTCCATATTCAGTATCACTATCCGGCCATGTTTTATGAATCTCCACTTTTGAAAATAATTTTCTAAAAACAGGTTCAAGTTTTTTCATGGATGTTTTGTATTCAAACCCCATGACGTCATTATAAAGAATATCAATTGTTGCATTGATAATATCATTCGTGGCTCCATTTTTCATAGTCGCGACCATATATTCATACCCAAGTTTCGCTGCGGCAAGCTTTCTTGATGGCTCATTAGTATAATCATCTACATATGGATCACCAAAAATTGCATAGCCATTAGGTTTTAGTAATGAGGGAATAGTTTCCAAGAATTGCTCTTGCTTATCGTATGGCAAATGATGCACACCTCCTGTGCACAAGATCACATCATATTTCTTATTGGGCTGCCAAGAGAGAACATCTGCCACTTGAAACACTATCTCCGGATATTTATGTTGTGCGTGTGTAATGAATTCGTCACTAAAATCAACGCCTTCGAGTGTAAGATCAGGTCTTCTCTTCGTAATTTCTCCCAACAGATGCCCTGGACCACACATGAGGTCAAGCACATTTCCATTGTGGAGACTATCTTTTGCGATGATTGATAAAATTTCTTTTATCAAAATACCCCAGGGCATATATGCGAATTCTTGCTCATATATTTCGGATTTTGGAAGTTGTTTCATACAAATAAAATGAATTTCGAAAATATTTTTTAAATAACCTCCTGAACATTCAAATGTAATTTCCCCCACAATTCATCCATGACAAATGAAATAAGTTCAAGTTCTCTTTTTGTATAACTTCTATCTGTTCTATCTAGTCCTTGAATGTGAACTTTGTTTCTTAGTTCTCTAATTTTTTCGACTTTTTCATAAAAAGACTGTGAGAAAATATTCAACTTCTTACATATTTCATTCACCTTCTTAAAATCAGTATGCTTTTTGAGTTGAAACCTTTGTTGAATTCTTTTGCAAATACTCAATCTCGATCCATTTACTATAAATGTGTTTGGCAGAAGGGTAGATTCTGCACAGCTCCAATCTTCAAGAGGCATTTCTTTCTCAAGATTTCGTTCTAAGAGTTTATAGGCCAACGCCTCAACTACAGATGCAGAAAAAATAATGGCAGCTTTATAAAATCCGCTCTTTGCTCGTCCATTAACTTTTTGAGCTTGGACGAATTGATTAAAAACTTGTTTATAATTCCATTCTATATTCTGCTGGAATATTTCTCTTTTCATTGTTGCTGTTTATATACTTTATTAAACTTATCTATAAATCTTGCCATAGACGGAACACCATTTTTTCTAAAATATGTACTTATTTTCATATCCGGACGAACGCCAACTTTTATGTTATATTCTTGTTCAATCCAACCAATAGTAGTATCGTCCAATTCTTTCCTGTCTTTCTTTGTCTTTTTCAAAGTTGCCTGCGCCATAAGTTGTGATTATGATTTATCTCGACTAAGTTTCATTCTGATTAAACTAAAAGTAAAGAGAAAGTTTTCGATTGTGTTAGGAAATTGTAACAGTATAGCCTTGTTTTGAGCCATTTTATTGGGGTTGGTTGGAAAAGGGGGAGAGAAAATATTACTTGCTGAATAGTAATTTCTGACTAAAATATCCCCAATATGTCAACCAATGCTTTAACCATATCTCAAATGAACAACACAAATTCACGAGTACAGGACATGGGAAAAGACACATCAAAGGTTTTTTCCGGAGGATCGCAATCTGAAACAAATAAACAATTGTATGGCGAGAGTGCAAAGTTTTTTGCTGATGCAATCAAAGAACGGCTTGAGAAAGATAGATCATATACACTTATTGATGTGGGTGCTTTTCAAGGTGAACTACTTACGAATATTTTAAACCATTTGCCGGAGCATAATTTCACTACAATCGCTGTCGATATAAACGAAGAAGCCCTTTCAAATAATATTGTAGCTCATCATAAAATTTTTGCCGAGGCAGAGTCGTTGCCTTTTGAAACCAACAGTATCAACCTCGCCATTATCCGTTATGTTTTACAGTGGAACCCACCTGAGAAACAAAAGTTAATACTGCAAGAACTCAGTCGGGTTGTGAATAAATTCACAGTGATTGAACATGCTGGAGCTGATGTGGTTGACACTGGACTATGGAGGGAGAGGATGGATAATCTGCTCAGTGGGAAAGATATTCCTAAAATAAAGCGACACGGCCATTTTTTCTCTTCACGAGATGAGATTGAAACTTGGATGAGTGAGGCTGGAATAAATTTTGAGAGGTTGAAAGATCGAGTTATAGCCGATGGCGCAGATATTTTTATTGAGAGGTATTCTTTGGATGCGGGTGAAGCAGGGAAGGCGAAAGAAATTTTGGGAGAGAAGAATTATTTTAGACAGACGGGGTGGGTGGTGTATCCGAGATAAAAAAAAATACAGCAAAAAGCCCCAACGAATCAGGGCTTATGATAATTTGCGGATTTGCCCGTTAGCATATTTCATCCGGTTTTTTATTCTCCAAATCAAATAGATAATGAAGAATACAGAAGGGATTGCTCTTACAAGGTATATCCATGCATAAATATTCCATTTCACTAACGCAGGGTAAGCCGCAATCAGGTTTGCCAAAAATGCACCAATCCAATACAACATCGGCTCAGTGGTAGTCTCTACTTTCATAAGGCGTTGTGCCGTCGCAATATATGCAATAAGCGCAATACTCTGTATTAACAGATACGAAAGTAGGAGCTGGTTTGTAAAATACCAAACAATTACAACCACTCCTGCCGCATACAAACAACCTATTTGAAAGCGATCAAAGGCAATTTTCAATGTCCCGTTGCGAATATTTGTAGCAATCACTCCAGGAAGGATGATTCCTACATTTATAACTGCGTAAATTATAGCAATGTATTCAGTCCAGTTTTTTATTCCACCAGATCCTTTCATTGCAAAGAACAAAGTAAGTACCATAGTTACCAACAATAGTATCCATGTTGTCGGTACGGGCTTTGTCTTTCCCTGCCATGCATAATATACATAATACAGGGAAGAGAAAATAATCAACAACAAAGAGACATAAATGGATGCATTATACATGACAGGTTCTCCTTTCTGGTTTTTTCCGCAAATTTTAAAAGAACAGAGTCCGAATGCGCCAAGAGGCCATTTGGAATCGGAAATATTTTATCACCAAGTGTTTTTATGTCAAGTGGTTGGGCTCCCGAACGTGGGTTGAACCGATGACCAAAAGGTTCGAACAGATTTTAGAGATTTCACTTATAGATTTAAAAGACTATCTTGCATTAAAGGGTACGGACATTTTGTCCATACCCCCTAAGTAACATCGTAGACTTCTTTGATTGCTGAACTTTTAAACACAATGCCAATCCCTAAAAATTGTACAGGAAATGATTTTGCCGGGGCGGGTGTAGAAGAATCAATTGCATTATCAATTTTTACATAATCAAGCCCGTCTATAGCCGCTTCGCTAACAATTCCTAGTAATTTATATTGTCCTTTATGAGATACAAAGACTGGACTTCCGCTGGATCCTGGAAATACTTCTGCATCTATTAAAATTTGCTTCTTGCCATTAAAATCAACAGCTGGAATGCTCGCAATAAAACCGGTACGCATTATTGGAAGAAAATTTTGCTTATCAAAAAAACCTTTAGGATAGCCGATAAACACAATTCGATCTCCGCATGGAACCTCGTCCAAATTTAGATCAAAAAAACTTTGATCTGCACTTCTCATACTCAACGCAGCAAGGTTATAAAGCTCAGAAATATTTAGGCAAGCTACATCCACTTCAGGGTCTGGATGTTCCCAGTAACCTGCTTGTCCTCGCTCTATAGGAATATTAAAAATTTTTGTTACACCAAAGGTTTTTCCACTTTCTTGGGTATGCACAGTAATTTTTATTGTCTTTTTACAAATTGGATTATTCTTGTCTTTCTTTCCCCAAAAAACATGTTTATTAGAAAACAACAAATGCTTAGTTTGGGTCTCACTGACTTTTTTCTGCAATAAAAACCCCGTACCAAATTCTTGATCATCAAGATTATGAATCAATACAGTGTTTAAAAAAACTTGCTGTTCAAATTGTTCAAAATTAATAGCCATAAAGGAAAAAAATTGGTTTTGTAATGGTGGGGATTTCAAACCAGAAATAGAACCAAGCGCCAAACGGTTAGACCCTATT
>CAYGEY010000025.1:0-12937 GCA_964349065.1 uncultured Candidatus Peribacteria bacterium
GGGTTGTAGAGGGGAGGGAGAAAAAAGCTTATTAAAAGAAGTATCTTAGGTACTCCTTTTGATATTGCTATAGCTGAACAAAGATTGTATAATATTCGTATGTAATTTACTACATACTTATGGTAAATAAACCTGAAAAAGATTCATTGAACAAATTTAATAAAGAGAAAGTAAATGCTTCAGAAGTAATGCAACAGGTTCTCCATGAGCAGATAAAAGGTTCTGTTGAGACAACAGAACGCATGAAATTGGAGAATCAATACAATAGTATTGTGCAAACATATACTTCAACGGGGGTCATTAATACTCTTGAAGATAACCAAAGCCTCGGTATTACAACTGCAGATAGCGAAATCAACCAGGAATATCCAGTTCCAACATTGCAACAAATATCTAAGCTGCTTTCACACAAATCACCGGAGGAACTATCTGAATTTCATAAAGAAATAGAAGCAGGTACAATTGAATTTATTCTTGAACCTTTCGGAATGAAATTAGACACATTAATGACAAAGTATTTTAGCCAATTAGTTGAATTAAGAGAAAAAGGGAAACTTATACAAATTGATTACACGGATGATGGAAAACCAGTCCCAAAACCGGTCGTAGTCAGCAACTCAATATCAAAAGATAAACCTCTTTGGAAACCATATTATAAAGGAAGCCAGTTTGGAGGCATAAAGTACTGCCAAAAATTTTCAAAACAACTAGATGGTTGGTATAGTTCCACACCAGATAAAGGCTATAAAAAAGAGGAAATACTCAATGGGAAAAAAGAGAATGGCTCAGATCTTCCTGCAGATTTGATTATGAATTTTCCTGGATGGAGAGTATTGTTTGTTAAACCAAATGCAACAGGAAGGGTGAATAAAAAAGTCGAAACATTATTCGTAGAATATAACAAAATTCTCGCTCCTCATTCAAATGAGATACAGCAATTCCCGGAAACTTTTGTAAGTAGAGCAATGAATAATTGGAATGAAAAAGGTGAATTGATTGTACCAAATAATTATAGAAACGGTGTTGATTTTGCATGTATTTGTACAGGTGTGATGCTTCAAGATAGATTAGCCGCGGCTTGTTATTGGTATAGAGATTCTCAACAGTTGTATATGAGAACTTACGAATTAAATGATCTACTAGGGTTTACAGGAACTCAATATCTGGAGGATGCATTGAAATCTGATAGTAAAAGTTATTTAGAATTTTAAAAGGAGGTTACCCGTGGGTACCTCCTTTCGTAGTTTTTAGTCTATCTTAAAGGGATTTGACATTTTCTCTTTATGTTCCTTTATGAGAGACTGCTTTAGCCTGTTTGCTTGTGCGTCTTTGTCTTGAGCCTTTTTCAGAAGAAGAGCGGCTTCAGCTGCATCTTGGATAGCTTTTTGCTCATCCTTTGCGGCCTGTACTTCTTCTAAAAGCTGACGGTCATCTTCAGTTAAAATTTCTGAATATTTCTTATTAATGGCATTCAGAAGTGGCTGTGGGACTGCACTGTGTCGTCCAAAACTAGTAATGAACATTTCAGTGATTTTGATTTGCTGTACTTCCAGCATGTTAATTTCCGGAAGAAGTTGATCACAATACATTTCACAACTCCAACGTTCCACCAATGCTAAACTTAAAACCAGACCAAGTGCCTTTTGAGCGAGGGCCGGGTTGTCAGATCCTGAAAGTGTATAGACCGTATTAAAAATTTCAGAGTCTGGATCATTGTCAGGCTCAGTCCAATCCATGTTGTGTTTAATGCAGTAGTCAAGGGCAGCCAACTGCTGTTCTACATCAACAGATTGTAAATTCTGAGCAATTTCTAACCACGTTTTTGACATTAATTTTTTCCTTTTCTATTTCCAAATTTTTATTATAAAGTATATTACAACATTTTATAATAATTGCAAGTTTTTCTTATAAAATCTCAAAAAAAGGAGGCACCACTCGGCACCTCCTCTCACAATATGTAGAAATCTACGTCCCGTACGGAACCCAGAATTCTGATTGGGAACCATCAGGCGAAACAGTAACATTTTTACTACCACTCTCACCCTGTAAAAGTAGAGCGGAAGTTTCAAAGTCACCACGGGCAAGTGCAAAAGCAACTTTATCTTTATAAGACATAATACCAGCATAATGCCGACAACACGCCTCAACCAAATTGTCTGTATACACTTCCGGGTTTTTCAGAAAAAATTCGGCAAGACTACCGACCTCTGACTCAATGAGCCAATACGGCTCCGGCAAAATGCGATCATAGCACTCAGGAGTACCATACTCAGCATTCTTCGCCGCATATTTCAGGAGAACAGCTAGGGCATTGGCAATGAATGGTTCATATTCAGTAAGTCTTTCCAGCAATGGCAGGGCACTCTCAGAAAACTTACCAAATTGATTGTACAAAAAAAGTACCATATTGATTTCATCATTATTTCCAATAACCAGCAGGTTCTCCATACTCTCTTCAAATTTTGAGAAGCGACAATTGAAAAAATTCCCAAGTTCCAACGCATAAAAATAAACTTCGAAGAGATCATCCAGGTCACGCTCATTTGGATATACACCACATTCTAGTCTCGTACTCAAAATTTCACTTTCAAGAGTCATGAGATACTCATACATTTTATGACAAAAATCCGCATCGTATGTGTTCACTGGTTGAAGAAGATTTAATGCACTAGGCAAGTAGGTCACAAGTGCAATAAACGCCTCTCGACCGCCTTCATGTAGAAACATCATGCGGACAGTATCATCAAAAAGATATTTTTCAAATACATCCTTCAACCCCTTATAGTGAATAATATCTCTTCCATGATCTCGGAAATAGTTCCGGGCTATAGTAATAACAACGCCCATAACCGTTTCATCTTCACTCTTGGTAATCCTTTCTAAGAGTACCTGCAAATATTGCAGTTTAGTCAAAGTCGTTGAAGTAACTTCAGTAGCATTTTCAAGCATAATATCAAATATCCTCGTTTTTTCTTTTGTTATTTGACCACAAATTACACATACCACAAAAAAGATCAAGGTTATTACAAAACCTCAATCTAATAAACTCAATAAAATGTTTTACGCCACCAGCTGATATGCCTCATCCTCAAGATACGCCACTTGCTGAAACAAATCACAAGCCTTGCTCGCAACCACAATATCACCTGATATTGTAAGCTCTTTCAGTAATTGATATATTTTATTATTGGGATCAGTAACATTAGATCCCCACACATTTGGTAATTGTTCACACATAACCAAAGCTAACATTTGCTTTTCCGGATCGTTAGACTGTAGATATTCAAAAACAATATTCCAATCAATTTGATATGAATCAATTTTTAATGGACGAACCAGCTTCTCATGCATTTGGGAAAGTTCATTAGAGACTTCTATGCTATCTACCGGTTTTTTACTGACTTGCTCCTTCTGCGTTACAAGAACATTCATGTTTTAATAATTGAGAACTATAATGCACACCAAATTATACTTCATTTGTACTTAGTCAAGAATTGTGGGCATGTTGAAAAAGGAGGTCCCGAATGGGGGACCTCCTTTAGATTTTCAATATTATTCTCTCAGGGTATTTCCAACCCTTCAAAATAATTTGCGAAAATAATCTCTCTGCTCCATTTCTGATTTGATTCAAAAAATCGCAAGACTGTAGGTATATCATGCTTCCTAATAGCTAAATACAAGCGATCAGGAGTAATTAGCTGATTTTTGTATTTATTTTCAAAAGCTTGAACGAGATTATTAGTCACATATTCATCATTGCCAAGAAAAAATTCTCCAACATTTCTATCTTTAAAATTACAAGGATCAATAAGAATACTCTCATAGAACTCAATAGTATTAAATTTTTCATTCCATTTAGCATGTTTTAAAAGAACATCTAAGATATCAATCAAAGGATCCCTGGCATATTTAACAGACTGCTGAAGAACATATATCATATGATCAGAACACCGTATATTCTTCATTGTTTCTACCGCCATCCTTCTCTCCATAGATGTACCATTGAATAAATGCAACAATCTTTCCTCATATCCTGGCATTGTAACCAAACCATCAGAAATAAATTCATACACTAATCTGTAGATAACACCCAGATCAGAAATATCCTGCTCGGTAAAAACTTCAATATTGTCAGTTCTCATCTTCCAAATTTCTCCCTCAATCTTAACAAGATATCTGACAAAAATTTCAAATGGAAGATACCCCATATTACAGATCCACGGGAGTGATTTGCGGATGGCAATAAAAGTCTCTCGTCCTCCTTCAAACAAAAGGATTTTACGACTTTCAGCAGTTGTTATATAACTTTTAAGTATCTCAATGATCGTAGAATTTTCTACGATGACCCTACCATATTTTTGAAAATACTTAGCAAGTTGTCTAGCAACAATATTTTGTTGGAGTTCGTTTCCACCATGCTTTGAGCCGTTTAAAGTTTTTGCATGTTCCTTAAATCTTTGCCAAGATAAGAGATAATTCTCATTCATAAATTTTTCCTCAATTTTTCTTTTATTGTTTGAACATAGATTACCCATACAACAATTTTATGCAAGTTTTTAACACAACTGAAACAAATCAATCCTATGAAAATAACTAAAAATATTAGCTTGTTGTAATAGTATACCAACACTTTAGAAAACAATTCCTTGGAAAGAGTTACAGCCACAAATAAACTCAATCAAGAAATAAACTATTGAGTCTAAAACATTAATACGTATAATTCACACGTATTAATCATAATTATAAATATGACCAAATCATTTACTACAACTCTCCCAATAACAGTACTCGAATATTTACAAAAAGAATCTGAATCAAAGAAAATTAATAGAAACACCATAATTACCAACGCAATTAAACTTTATAGAAAAGACCAATTAAAGCGTGAAGCAAAAAAATATTTCAAAACAGCCTCAAAGGAATACGAGGAGATCGCAAACGCAATGCTACATCTAATTCCTGAAGAACTTTATAAGTCAAAATGAAAAAAATTGTAAAATATAGAAAGTACGAAATATTATTGATAGATTTAGAACCGGTCAAATCATCAATACAAGCAGGGACAAGGCCATGTTTAGTTATTCAGACAAATCTAGTCAACGAATACTCTCCAAATCTCATTGTAATACCATTCACAACCAATACCAAAAAAATATTTTCAGGAGAGATTATGATTAAACCATCAGATACAAATGGTTTAAGCTCGTTATCAAAATTACTATCATATCAAATTGTGACAGTAAATAAAAATAGTATCATCAAAAAAATGGGACTACTGGAAGAAAGCTTTAGAAAAGAATTATTGAGATCACTGGATATTGTATTAGACAGGGAGGACGAATTTGAAATATAAAGCATGTTGAAAAGGAGGTCCCATTCAGAACCTCCTAAATTTCACCACCACCTCTCAGGGCAAATTCAGCTCCTCAAAGTAGTGTTCAAAGATAATATCTCGACTATTCCCCTCATTTCTTTCAAAGTATGAGCGAACAGCATCAACATTTCTCTGCGCTATTACCAGGTAAACCCAGTCTTCTTGCGAAAGGTATTTTTCATACCTATCAATAAATACCTTTAACAAATTCTCAGATACATAAAGTGGGTCATTCAAAAACATTTTAGCAAGACTGCCGTCAAGCTTAGCCTGATACGTAGGAACAATCTTTTCATAAAATTCCACTGTATCATACTCCTCATGATCACTTGCATATTTCAGTAAAATCGGAAGAGCATGAACATACAATTTCACATCATCTTTCATCGCAATTAGGAAATGAACCATAATACCCGGGCAATACCCAAGCTCATACATCAGATCAAGTACAGCGATGGTGTCGCGGTTCTCTAAAGGTAAATAACTATACCCCAAAACATTACCAACAGCAGTTCTTATAACGTCTGCATCAAAATTATTCATTTGATAAAACTGAACAATATTGATAGATATTCGTAACATCAAAGTAAAATCCGACACATCACGATCTGTAGCTACATATCCTTTCGTTTGATACATTTTTATTCCAAGCTGACCGCACATACCAAAAAGTAACCCAAGCATCTCATCTCTGTGCAAGTACCTTGTGAGATTCTCCAGTTCCTTCACAGAATAAAGAGCCGCCAACGCTTCAATGCCGCCTTCTTTTATCAAAATCTGCCGAGCCTTCATACTCATAAAGAAATCTTTAAAAATACTTTGAAGACACGTGTTTTTGATCATGCCGCGACCATACTTGGCAAAATACTTACCAAGCTCCATCGCAACCAGACATTCAATTTCAAATTTATCCAGATTTTTTTCATCGTATGGCCAAAGAGACGTTTGAAATTTGTTTCTGGATGAAAGAAAGTTACTAAGCATATATTTTTTCCTCGTTTTTTATTTTATTATTTGAACAGAGATTATACAAGTTGCAAGCTTAGTCAATACATGAAAAAAGGAGGTCCCGAATGGGGGATGGCTCCTCAATAAAAACTAACTACTGTGTTTTTTTCTTCTCGCTCGGCATAGCAACCTTTTGATCACCACCCTCACTCTTTCCCAAGAGTAGAGCAACATTCTCAAAGTCTCCCTGCGCAAGAGAAAAACTGATTTTATCCTTTTCATTCATAATCCCTGAATATTTCCGCCAACATGCTTCAAGCAAATTTACAGTGAATATTTCATCACTTCGCAAAAAATATTCGGAGATATTGCCCAACTCGGCTTTTTCAAGCCATTCGGTATCCGGCAGTATTTTATCGTAATACTCGGGAGTATTATACTCTTCTTCGTGATGTGCCGCGTACTTTAGTAATACTGGCAATGCATAGAATGTATACTCCTCCTCCAATAGTAAGGCTTCAATCAATGGTAGAGCGGTATCGTAAAATCGCCCATATTGGTCGTATAGATTAAGCACAATGATCTTCTCATCCATGCTGCCATGTACAATCAAATACTCCATCCGTTGCTCAAAAGTCGCAAATGAACAACGAAAGAAATTTGCCAGATCATAGGCATAATAATAAATCATAAAAATATCCTCAAGATCATTCTCATGAGGAAATGAGCCATCTTCCTGCCTTTGATTCCAGATTTTTACCTCCATCTCCAACAGAAACATAGAAACTTTTTCTACATAATCCTTTGGATAGATTTTTCCTTCTATTGGATGCAAAACGATCGGCAGAAATGTTTGAAGGGAAATAAAAGCCTCCCTTCCACCACTCACAAGAAAACTGTAACACAAATCTTCATGGATAAGATTCTTTTCAAGAGCTTGTAGCATTCCAGGAAAATGAATCATCTCCCGACCGTAGACTTTGAAGTAATCATTGGCAATCGCTTGGATAATACCAACACGATTTTTCTTTGTGGTATCTGGCAAATGATCTAATAAAACCTGTAAGGATTTCATTTCCTTTAGAATTATAGAAGGGTATTTCTTGAGATTCTGTTGATCAACCATGATTCTTATATCCTTTATTTTTCTTTTATTATTTGAGCATAGATTATGTATTTAACAATAGATAGCAAGGTTTTATTTACCTAGCATAGGCAGTATGATAATAAACAAAACATATAATAGCAATGTATTGAGCTTTTGTAGTATTTAATCCATTTTCAAAATAAATCTTGAAATATTATCAGATTCAATGTACACTTCACTTACAATTTCCTTCGGGACGTCACCCACGTATTCAGTGGGAGAGAAAAGACTCAGAACAGCAATGTTTTGAGTCTTTTTGTAATCTCTGCAAATTCAACTCTATCAACTTTTCCAATTCTATTGATAAATCTCCTAGTATCTAAAACCCTAGCTTGTGATAGTATAACGTACGACTCTCCCAAATAATAATTATGTTTTTTATCAAAGTAAGCGTTTTGCAATTTATAATAAAATAAATTATCCGTCTTACCCTGACTAGTTAAAGCAACTGTAAAATACATATTTCCAACTTTTTTTACAACTAAAACTGGTCTTCTAAATCCATATTTTCCATTCTCTTCATAACCTATATTCTGTCCCATTTTCAAATACCAAATTTCTCTTTGTCTTATAAGATAGTCCAACTTACCTACATCACATAATTTCTGCTTCTCAATATTCCAAAGGTCAAAACGCTTCTTATCCTCCTCATTCATAGATAAAAAATAACAAAGTAATACTCTATGTATCACCAAAAAAATTTCCTGCCCAGACCCAAAGGTAGTCGCTTGCTGTTAAACTATTACAACAATCAAACCGACCCACATCCCCATACAACAATTTCGCGCAATTTTTCCACGCCCCAAATGTTCACTTGCATGGTGAACACATCCCGCGATATGCTCTTGTTGTAAAAGTTCACCAACACAATAGAAAACAAATCCTTGGAAACAAATTACTACTCATATACACTCACTCTAGTTTTATAACCTTTATCCTATGGCAACACAAATTAGTTCTGAAAAGAAAAAAGCTGTAGAAAACGCCCTCTCCATGATTGAAAAACAATTCGGGAAGGGAAGTATCATGCGCTTGGGTCAGTCACAGCACATGCATATCGAGACGTTGTCGACATCTTCCATTTCACTTGATATCGCACTCGGCGGGGGAATCCCAAAGGGTCGTATCATTGAGATTTACGGTCCGGAATCTTCAGGGAAGACAACACTTTGTCTCAACCTCATCGCTGAGTCCCAGAAAGGTGGAGGTCAAGCCGCATTCATCGATGCAGAACATGCCTTTGATCCACTCCTTGCTGAGAAGATCGGTGTGGATACAGCCAATCTCTTGATTTCTCAACCTGACTCTGGAGAACAGGCATTGGAAATAGTCGAAACATTGGTCCGAAGCGGAGCAATCGACCTTGTCATTGTTGACTCTGTTGCAGCACTCACGCCACGAGCCGAGCTTGAAGGAGACATGGGTGATTCACACATGGGTCTTCATGCAAGACTGATGTCACAGGCCCTCAGAAAGTTAACAGCAATTGTTTCTAAAACCGGTACAACCGTTGTCTTCATTAACCAAATCCGAATGAAGATCGGAGTTATGTTTGGTAATCCTGAGACTACTACAGGTGGAAACGCATTAAAATTCTATTCATCTGTCCGTATCGAAGTACGAAAGAAAGCCGCCATCGAAAAGGGAACCGGAGATGATAAATCATCTATCGGTATCCGCGTTCGGGCAAAGATCGTGAAGAACAAAGTCTCACCGCCATTCCAAACGGCAGAGTTTGATCTCATGTTCGGCGATCAAGGCGGGATCTCAAAGGAAGGAGATATTTTAGACACGGGTACAACCCTCGAAATCATTCATAAATCCGGAGCATTCTACTCATACGGAGATACTAAGCTCGGACAGGGACGGGAAAATGCAAAAGACTTCCTCATCGCCAATCCAAAAATTTGTGATGAAATAGAAAAGAAGATCCGAGCAATCGCATTCTCACCAAAAGACGGTGTGAAAAAAGTACCATCACCTCAAGAATCTGAAGATATGGAGATGGAAGATGATATGTTAGAGGAGGAAACTATACTTCCAACAGAAGCGATCAGTGAAAAATAGTCCTAATTGTTTCGCAAAAGCAGTCGATCTATTAGCTCGAAGGTCACACGGAACCTCCGAGCTAATAGAAAAACTCAAAAAGTTTTATAGTGAGGAAGAAATAACCCCAACCATCGAGAGACTTAAAGAGCTTGATTTTTTAAATGATCAAAAATATGCAGAGGAATATGTCCGAAACAGAATAGTTTATAAAAAAAAGGGGATATTCATGATCAAAAACGAGCTCCTCAAAAAACGCATACCGCGAGATATTATCCAAGCCGCCTGCGCAGACAGGGAAGATGAAGAGAAAATCTCCGCCACAGAATTCCTGACAAAAAAACTCGAATCTTTAATAAGAAAAACAGAGGATAAACAAAAAATAAAACTCTCCCTCATGCGCTCCGGACTTTCCCGAGGATTTGCTTCACAACTTGTCCAAGAAATAGTACAGTCTCTCATGAAACAATAGTAGCCCTACCTCAATGGATCATCCAAATAAACGCATACCGCCTTCGTATCAGCTCATCATCATTTGTGGGATAATTATCCTTTTTCTGCAACTCTATTCCCACGCTATTTCGATGTTCAACGACAGCCAAACCAATTTGCAGGTAGACCGGTTTCTTGCCCATAACCAAAAACTCAAGAATGATATTAGGCATGATATTATTGATTCTGTTGTAGAAAACCTGCCGTCCGTGGAAGTGAGGAGAAATAAGATCGAGTCCGAGAAAGGGATTACGGTCCTTCCCGGAGAGAAGGTGTTCATCGTTCCTAACAGTGATAATCTCGCTCTGGAGAACAATCCTACTGCAAAGGAAGATGCAGTCTTTAAAGAAAAAGTTCCAAGCGGGATGAAAACACCAAAGGAAATTGAGAATGAGATGAAGAAGAGACCGGTGATTGATCAGTGGAAGTGGTTTATTTTTCATATTTCATAGAAAAGTTCAGATATGAGAAATGTCATGCTTATTGGTATGTTAGGCAATCCCGGATCAGGAAAAACATATATTGCACAAAAAATATGTGAATACTCAAAATCCCAAGGAAATGATTCTCCTATATTTGTACATCTTAACAGTGATTTCTTTCGTCATACACTTTTTGAAGATGCACAGCATTCGTTGGATGAAAATATTGTCATTTTTCAAGCTATGAATGTTGCCACAGAAGCGCTACTGGAGCAGGGAATGAGCGTTATCTTTGATGCAAATAGCAATAAGTTGATACATAGAATGGGATTTTATGAATTAGCAAAAAAGCATAATGCTGAGTATCTAACACTCTATGTTAAAGATAATATTTCAAATAGTTTAGAAAGAAACGAAAGAAGAAAAGATAATACATCGAAACATTTTAATTATGCTCCGGAACATGCAGTGCATCACTTATCAAAGGAGCAGGAATTGCCGACAGAGGATTGGGAGGAGACAGTGGTGATTGATAGAACACAGGAAAGGGAAGTTGATATTGAAAAGATATTCCGAATGATTATGTGAACAACGAAAACTTTCCCGTAAAATCTTTCAACTCATCTGTATCACCAAACATCGTTATACAAAAATATTCCAAATCTTCTTCCTTAGTATGACCTGTATTTTCTTGTTGCTGGGCAGATGTACCAATAGTCATGGTACTAGTAAAGTCACTAAAAGGAATTCCCCTCTCAATAGCTAATTTTCTAACAGTACGAATTTGATTTGAGTTATCAGCTTTCAATATAATAAAGCCAAAGTGTGAAATATTTGGATGTATTCCATCATCTGCATCTCTATATTGCAAAAAACACATGGAATCCTTATTTTCTATGCTAGCAACAAGCCCTGCGGTAGTGTGACCAAGAGCATTCATCAACCTACCAACTTCCACTTTTTTATTCAGGATTGCTACGAACCGTTTAGACTTCTCACCTGGTAATTCCATACAAATATTTAATGATTCATTTAGAGTTTACATATACTTTTTTAAAATATAAGATTTTTTTACTGTAAATAATAAAAAGGTATCATGAAAAACTTAGCACCAAACATTACAAGAAAGAGACTGCTTATTGAAGGATTCTTCAATACAGAAGTTGATTCTGAGTTCATTAAAAAATATTTCACACATATAACTCGAGAACTGAAGTTAAGAATGTATGGGGAACCAATAATTTTTTCTCCAGGTGGAGAAGGAAGCAAAGAGAACCAGGGGTATGACGCATTTGTTCCTTTGATTGATTCAGGTATCAGTATCTACATTTGGTCAAGCTCAAAATTCTTCTCAGGGATATTTTATACATGTAAGGATTTTGATGTTGAGAAAGCAATTGAAGAGACAAAAAATGTCTTTAAAATGTTAGAGGTTGAAACTATGGAGTTTTAATATGTTGCACTTGTACTTTCATAATTGACTCTTAATTTCATCTAATACTAATTGAATAGTAATGTTGCTGTTATCAATCCTTATCTCATTAGATAAAAGTTCTCTCTTCAATATAGCATCATTAATTTCCAGTGCCTTCTGCCAATCTCTATACCCACTTGTCCTACCTTCATCTAAGACCCTTTCCTTTAAAAGATTTGAGTCTGAAGTAGTTAAGGTAAATATACAGTAGTCAACTGCAGAAAAATGTTTATCAATCTCAAAAATCCTTTTATCCTCCAGATCAGTAATAATAATATTTTTAAATCCATGTTTTAGGTAATTTTTTATAACCAGAACTAGATTCTCAAAAGCTATTCCTTCCTCCTCAACATAATCAATCTCTTGATTCTCTTTATATCGAAATTCGGGAATCCATCCAAATTCAAAACAAGGACTTTTGAGCATTTTTTGCAACTTATGTGCAACAGTCGACTTTCCAATGCCTGGAGCTCCTGCGATAAATATTAGTTCTTTCATGAATTTTTTAGTAAATCTTAGAAATTGTACAAAGATTCAATTTCTACTTTTTGGTGGCTGGAAGCAGAATCGAACTGCCGACCTCAGGGTTATGAATCCTGCGCTCTAACCATCTGAGCTACCCAGCCATATATTACTGGCGTATTATAAAAGATACAGGATGTACCGCAAGAAAAAGATAAAAAACTTACTACTCTATACGAAACAAAAACCATTTCCATTGATCCAGCGGTGATTTTTTTCTCATTTCTGCTTCTTTTTCTTTCTCTGTTTTAGCTAAGGTAGGAATTTTTTCCTTAAAAATCTCATCGTCTTCTGGAGCTGGCCTATCTTTTAAAGCCAAGCTGTCACTATTGGGAAGGATAAAAACTTTTTCTCCAGGAAGGACGGTAATCCCTGCTTGGGATTCAATCTTATTTCTTCGTACTTCGACCGCAGGTAGGTTTTGTACTACGGAATCAATAATATTCGTGCGGATCTCGTTTTTGAGTTTTTGATTATGTGCCATAAATCGATCTACCTGCACATTTGTTTGG
>CAYGEY010000026.1:0-10716 GCA_964349065.1 uncultured Candidatus Peribacteria bacterium
CTATTATGGAGTTCTTAAAGGAACTCCCTATAAATGGCTTGATATTGATGTGTTGGTCAAAAATCTTCTAACAAAAAACGAGATCATTAGTCTCAAATACTTTACTGCACCTGTAAAATCAGATAGAAAAAATCCAAGACGACTTATGAATCAGAATACGTATATAGCTGCATTACAAGAATCAATTCTATATTTTGAATGTATTAAGGGATATATCGTTGAGAAAAAGTTGAAGGCAAAACATCTGAATCCACCACCTAGCAGAGTAGAAGTTTCGCTCCGGGAAGAAAAGGAAACGGATGTGAATATTGCAGTGGAAATAGTAAAAGATTGTTATACGAAGGATTTTGATTGTGTTGTACTTATTTCAAATGATAGTGATCTGGACCGGGCATTAGTAGTAGCTAGAGATACCGGCAAGTTAATAATACTTATCAGTCCATTAAAGAAAAATGCATTGTTCAAACCATCATATCGACTTAAAAAATCCGCAAATTTACATTTTAAGATGATTGATAATGAAATCCTGAATAAATCTTTATTAGCTGAAAATGTAGGGAAATATTATAGACCAAAAAAATGGTGAAAAGAAAAACCGCCCTCGCGGGCCGGTCATCTCATGCATATAGCTTGAGATCTTTTCTATCAAAGTTTTAGGATATACCTAGAACCAGATTATTTTGATTATATTTGTGGAAATTCTAAAGTCAATTTATTTACAACTCATACTCATAAATCGGCCTAATCCCAGGAATATCTTTTTCTGTGTATACCTTCTTTGGTTTCAAGTCTTTGAACTGAAATGAATTGGAAATAATCCTCGTTCCTTTTTTAAGCTCCTTTTTTAGTTTTGGTAAAAGCGCATCCATCGTCTCCGGGAGTAGGTATAGGAGGACCACTGAATATTTAGAAAGATCTTCTTTAAAGAAATTCTTGTTCAAAATTTTTACCTTAGTTTTCTTAAACAGCCGTACTAAAAAGTTAATGAACAGTGGAAGAGGTGCGGATTCATAGCCGATAAGTTCTTTGGCTTTTGTTGCTTTTTCAGCCGCAAAGAGCAACGTCCCGTGACCACATCCGAGATCACAAACAGAATCCTTTGCTGTGATTTTTGCGATCTTCACCATTGCATCTACTTGCTTCTTCCCTGAAGGTACATACGGTACTTTGCGCATGAGGCTAATCAAAAGCAGTACCAAGAGAAACAGGTTGAAGATGAGGACAATGCTAAGAATGATAACAACTGCAATCCTAAGAATCTCAATCATGATGCTTTTTTAGAATAGAATGAAGTTCGTGTTCTTTTTCAGTTTCTTCATTTCTTAAATGTTCCAACACCATCTTTTTATTTTTCTTACTTTCTTCATACGCGTTTTCATAAATCCCGGCGCCGAGAACTGCGAGCCCGGAGAGGATAAGGAGAGTCACATTGGTATCCACTTCGGTGATGAGCGTGGAGAGTGAAATGAAACCGCTGAACATAGTAAATGCTATCAAGGAAAGAATGACCATTTCTGCTCCGACCGCGATATGGAGTTTTGAAAGGCTTCCGAAAAATGAGAACCATTTTTTTCCGTAAAGGTTTCCAAGAGTGGCAATGATGCCGTAGAGGGACGTGGCGATCATGAGGAGTCCGATCAAGTAGACAAAGTGGCTGAGTCCCGTGATGTGAATGGATTTGGAGCTCGCCCAAGGCATGAAGGAGAGAATAAATGATATGGTGCACGCTATGAGCACGACTTTTTCTTGGCCGCTGGTTTCGTCAAATACTTCTTTGAGGCTCATTCCGGCCTTTTTGGTTAGACGATGTAGATCGCTTGCGTGGATGCCTGCGTTGGTGTGAAGTTTTGTGTGGGCAAGATGGGAATGTGGTTCGGGATCTTGGTGGTCTGTATGTGAATGTTCCATATTTTTTTAGAAATTATACATCGGTATTTTACTCATGTTTTTGGAGAAGCACCAGGGGGGCGAAGTATACTAGAAACTAATTTGTTGTAGATTCTATATTTTTGCTTGATTGTTAAAAATTTCTTCGTAAAATCCGGAAAAAAATATAGGAGTGCGTTATGATCCAAATTGGAAATGAAAGATTATCCGATGCTAGAATAATTGGTATTGAGTTATTAGGGGGATTATTTACCTCAGAAACAATGGAGATTCATATTTTGCGAGAGATGTTTAAGGGAGTCTCTTTTCAAGAAATGTTTATGCTGGGAAGAAGCTTCCCATATAGAATTGGTAAGTTGTTTACAAAGAAAAATCAAGAAAAGACACTGAGTTTGATCAATCAGTACACAGAGGCTGTATATCAGGCACTGTCTACTAAATGTGAAGTCAATCATAGTGTTTTGTCTGCATTGAAAGAAGCATTGGAACATCACTTCAGCATAGCTGTTTTCTCTACACTTCCCGGTGCTAATACCATGGAATTGTTGAGAAAATTAGAGCTAAACTTGGACGTAAAAATGTTTACTACTGAGTTAGATAAGTTGAATTATTTTCCTGAGCCGGATTTGATAAGGGCTTGTGTTAGCTTCTATAATGCAGAAGCACATGAGACTATGCTCCTTACAAGTTGCAATACTGCTATTATAGCGGCAAAAAGTGCAAGGGTACATTATTACGCCTTGCCACAAAACAAAGAATTGAAGATCCAGTTTAGTTAGACTCTAACTGACTGAGTTTATGAAAAGGACCCGCTGAGGTGGGTCCCTTTTTTTGTTTCTAATTCTGGTGAGCGTACGCCCACACCCTTTTAGTTTTAATGATGATCATCTGGGAACGAAAATGAATGGACAAAAATCTGTTGTCTTTAGCTGCCTTCCATATTCTTTATCCTTAGACGATATCAACTCTTCAACAAAGATAAATATTGTTGCAGAGTGAACAAATATATCATTCCAAATCCTCAGATCCATTTTTTCGATTTTGAATTCAGCAATATCTGATTTGTTGTCTCTTTCATCTATCCTTAGACAAGTCCTGTAAATTTCAAGGTATTTTAACCTATCAAGGTATGGATAATTGGTTACCAGCCATAGCTTAGAGCAAGATCCGTTTGCAGTTTTGCAAATATCACATTTTTCCACTGGGATAATTTCCAAAAGTGCTAGCCCTATCCCATCTCGTAACGTATGTCGTCTTATTTCTCGGATTGTTACGTCACCATTTATGACTAAGACTTTCTTTACTTCGTTTTCGACAATTATCATCTCTGTTGGCATAATTATAACCCCTTTTTGTATTTGATATAAAATTAACACCAATATTTTTTTTGTAAAGACTAGCATAAATTAATGAAGTCCTTTTAAATCAAAATTGAGATTTAACAAAATTGTGTAATACTCAATATAGCAACTAATCGAAATATAATGAAAAAAACTCCTACAATAATTGTCCTAACTATACTTTCACTAACTCCAGCCCTCGCCCGTACCCAATTCTCCGATCTCAACACAGACTCTAAAGTCTACGATGCAGTCATGTATTCTGTGGATAACGGTATTGTGAAGGGGTATGCAGATGGAACATTTCGAGAGAACTCACTCATTAACCGTGCGGAATTCACCAAGATTTTGTTGGAGGCAAAATATAAAAATGAGCTCGAAACGTGTTTGAATATCATCACCACAGATACGGTGTACTTCACTGATGTCCCGAAGGACGCTTGGTTTGCAAAACATATTTGTCTCGCGAAGCAAAAAGGCATCGTTCAAGGATATGCGGATGGAACCTTTAAACCTGCACAGACAATCACGTTTGGTGAAGCGTCGAAAATCATTAGTCTCACATTCGGTGGGGATGAAAAATTTGCAGTGGCTGAGCCGTGGTACAAATCTTTTGCTACATATTTAACAATTAAACGGGTAGTTCCCACCGCTATTGAGCGGTTTGATCATCCTTTGACCCGAGGTGAAATGACGGAGATGATTTTCCGTTTGCTTGCGAATGTAAGATACAAGGAGTACATGACCTACGCAGATCTTGAACATCAGGGCAATCCAATGCATACGACATGTCAGGCATATTTTCAGGGTTTCGTTCCTGATTATGCAAAAAATATGTGTGTGCTCGCCGGGACCAGTGATTGTTCTAATCCGTTTACATACGATACAGAGGATGTGTGTGAAAAAGTTTTTAAATTGAAATAAATGAAAAAAATACAAGATCTGAATTTTGAGAATAAAAATGTACTGATCCGGGTGGACTTGAATGTACCCATTGATTTGCAGGGGCGCGTGAAAGATCTTTCTCGGGTGGAGGCGATTGTTCCGACGGTGAAGTATGTTTTAGAGCATGGAGGACTTCCGATTTTGATGACGCATTTTGGGCGGCCGAAGGGTGTGGTTGAGGAAAAGTTTGTTTTAACGCCATTGGTAAAGGCACTTTCTGAAAAGTTGGGGGAGGATGTTGTTTATATTAGATCGTTTGAGATAGAAGAAGTTATATCAGCAATAGCTGATGCGAAGAAAAAGAAGCAGATTGTGTTGTTGGAGAATTTGCGGTTTCATCTTGGTGAGGAAGCAAATGATCCCGATTTTAGTGAGTTGCTTGCATCCTTTGGAGAAGTGTACGTGAATGATGCGTTTTCGGTTTCCCATCGTGCGCATGCGTCTGTTGTTGGTGTGCCTAAGTATAACAAAGAATGTGCGATGGGGCTACATTTCCAAAAAGAGTTTGAGGGGATTTCTCCATTCATTAATCCTACAAATCATCCGGTTAGTTTTGTGTTAGGTGGTGTGAAGTTGGAGACTAAGGTTGGAGTATTGACAGCGTTTATTCCTAAGGCTGATAATTTTTTATTTGGAGGAGGGTTGGCAAATACGTTTTTAGCCGCGAAGGGTGTTGAGATTGGGAAGTCGGTTGCGGATATGGGGCAGATTGATGTGGTGAGAGGGATGGTCGAGAAGATGAAGGAACAGGGAGTTAAAATATTTCTGCCAAGTGATGTCATTGTCTCAGAGACCTTTGATGAGGGGAAGGTGTATGAGAAAGAGGTTGATGAGGTTGGGAAGAAAGAGTTTATTTTGGATATCGGGAAGGAGAGTCAGCGTGCTTATGCTGGCGTTTTGTCTGAAGCGAAGACTATCAT
This sequence comes from uncultured Candidatus Peribacteria bacterium, assembly GCA_964349065.1. GTDB lineage: Bacteria > Patescibacteriota > Gracilibacteria > 1-14-2-50-48-13 > 1-14-2-50-48-13 > CAYGEY01. Next base: position 5,093 of record CAYGEY010000026.1, read on the forward strand.
TTGTAATGGTACAGCGGGGAGGATTTATAGACCAGGTTGTGAAGGTGGGATGAAAGCGGTGATAGAAGCAATGGTTGCGAATAAGAATGCACTAAAGCTTATTGGCGGCGGAGACTCGCTTGAGGCACTTCGGATGTTCGGAATTTCTTGGAAAAATTTCACGTATGTTTCGACTTCGGGAGGTGCGATGTTGGAGTTTTTGGAGAAGGGGACGCTGGTGGGGATTGAAGCTTTATAGAAAATTATGCATAAAATTAAACTGACGATGGTTGGGAAAAATAAGGAATCATATATCAATGAAGCAGTTTTGGAGTTTACAAAAAGACTGTCGAAGTTTGTTGATTTGGAGGTTAATTATATTGATGAAAGCAAGGTATTGAGGGAGCAGGATGTTGTTGTTGCGAAAAGGGAAGAAACGAAGAAATCGCTTGCGCGCGTGACTACAGATGAAGTAGTTATTGTGCTTGATAACGAGGGGAATGTTTTTACTTCAGAACAATTTGCTGTTTTGATTAATGCTCCGATGCAGGATGGGATGACATTACATTTTTTGATTGGGGGTGCGTATGGATTTGATCGGGAGTTGCTTTCAGAGAGGTCTCATGTTAGGTTGTCACTTTCACAAATGATTTCCAGTCATCAGATTATTCGGATATTCTTTTTGGAGCAGTTATATCGGGCGATGACGATTATTAAGGGGACGAGGTATCATCATGGGTAGGGATTCAGAAATATTGACAAGAAATAATTTATTGCTAATATATAAAAAATAAGAAAAAGAAATGGATAAACAATAAATGAGTATTACTCAAGTTGGATTATATTTTTCACTGGATCAAAAGTTGAATGATGAAGTCCGCCAAATGATTTGGCAAGCACTATGTGTATTAGGTTATACTGCTGCTCATGTTGAACTTATTAAGTTTCATGCTTTTGAGTCTGAAGTAGATGCGCATTGGAAATTACCAACACATCTTCATGTGAGTGAGGAATTACCTGAGGAGATCAAGCACATGATCTATGTGCAAGAGGTTATTGATCCTGAGTGTCCAAAGATAATGGTAAGAGATTATGCAAATCTTATTGCTAATGATGCATACAAACTCTTACAACGTGGTGTTGATACTGTTTTGGTGAAAAATCCATATTCTATCAAGGTAAATGAATTGGGCTATAGTATGCCATTTCTGAGTGAGATCTTTCGAAATATTCCAACTATATCTTTCGCAAGATACCAGGCTCAAGGTGCCATTGATAGTGTAAGAGATTTTTTTAAAAATGGTTCATCCATCTCCATCGATCCAATTAACTTTGATGGGCTAATAATATCAGAGGCTCGTAATTTTACCTTTCGAACTAAAGAATTGCTTTCCTATAAGGATAGCCAAGATGAAGTGCGTGAAAAAATTTCAAAAAAAAAGCAAGAACAATAAACTTGTTTTTGTTAAAGTCGGACCCTCTCAGGGTTCGGCTTTTCTCTTACTTCAAACTCCCCTCCAACACATGCCCAACATTCAAGAGTAGCCCCTCCGACAACCTCGGTCCAATCAATTGCAGTCCAATCGGTAGCCCATCACTCATGCCAACTGGCAGTGAAAGCCCAGGCAGACCTGCAGTCGCAGATGGAATAGTAAACACATCCGCCATGTACATCGCAAGCGGGTCTTGTTTTTCACCAAGTTTGAATGCTTTCGTAGGTGAGACCGGGCTAGCTAAAAAATCTACTTCCTTGAATATATTGTCAAATTCATTGATAATTGCAGTCCGCACCTTTTGCGCTTTTTTGTAATACGCATCGTAATATCCGTGAGAGAGGACGAAGTTACCAAGTAGGATTCGTCGTTTTACTTCATCACCAAACCCATTTGTTCGATTGGAAACATACAAATCTTCCAGATCTTTTGGGTCCGTAATAGTTGGTCCATATCGAAGTCCATCATATCGGGACATGTTTGCGGAGATCTCAGCTGGAACGAGAATATAATAAGTTGCGATAGCGTATTTTGTGAGTGGGAGTGAGACTTCTTTGATAGTGCATCCAAGTGATTCCAGTTTTTTCACAGCATTCATGACATGTTCTTTTACATCAGCTTCAACATCATCAGAGAAATATTCTTTCGGGAGGCCCACAACTTTTCCTTTGAGATCGTTATTTAATGTCTCTGTATATTTTGGAACGGGGACAGAGAGTGTTGTTGGATCATTGGCATCTAATCCGGCCATGAATTCAAGTAAAATCGCGGAATCTTCCACCGTTTGGGTCAGTGGGCCGATAGTGTCAAAAGATGATGCCATGGACATGACTCCGAAACGTGAAGTGCGACCGTAGGTTACCTTGAGGCCGACGCATCCGCAGAATGATGCAGGTTGGCGGATGGAGCCGCCCGTGTCGGTTCCGATGGAGAAGACAGAGCTACCTAGGCTGACTGATGCAGCGCTTCCGCCGGATGAACCTCCTGAAACTCTAGTTTGATCATGTGGATTTTTTACAGGTCCGTAGGCGGAATTTTCGTTGGATCCACCTTGCGCGAATTCGTCACAGTTGTTTTTCGCGATGAGGATTGCTCCTTGGTCTGCAATTTTTTGGTAAGCAGTTGCTGAGTATGGAGGTATGAAATTATTCAAGATTTTTGAAGCACCGGTGGAGAGGATGTTTTCAGTGCAGATAATATCCTTTGCAGAGAATGGGATGCCCGCAAGAAGTGGGATGTCTTTCCTTTCCGCAATTTGTTTGTCTATTCTTTCTGCCTGTTCATGTGCTTCTTTTTCTGTGATGGTGATGTAGCAATTGGTTTTGGTATTATCTTCTTTTGCTTTTTCAAGATGTCTCTTTGTATGCTCGAGCACAGAGATTTCTTTGTTTATAAATTTACTATGGAGTGATTTTATATGTGACATAATTTATAATACGTTAGGTACTTTGATTTGTTTCATTTCAATTGGTTGGCCTGAGGACTTGAGGACACGTTCAGCAATATCGGGCGAGAAAGGAGAATGCACTTGATCTGGATATGTGACATTTGTTAGACCAGTAACTTGGTTGGTTTCTTGTAAATTGGAGGTGTCGACTTCGTTGAGTAAATCTACATACGAGAGGATCTCATTGGCATCGTTTGTGTATTTGCTCACTTCCTCAGGACTTAACCTGAGTTTTGACATGGATGCGAGTTTTTCAATATCTTTATTTTGTATGTGCATAATTTGTGTTGTGAATAATGCGCATACTATCTTAGTGGAAAGTTTGTGGAAGTGAAGGGATGGTTGGAAAAAAATTGTTAAAAATTATTAACATAATATCTATATTTATTTCTTTTGAAATATAATTGTAAAACATATTTACAATTATTACGGAAATGGATATACTTTATGCATATTCACTTCAAATCCTATGAAAGAAATCATCATCAAACTTCGAAAAATATCAGGCCTCTCCCAAGAGGAGTTGTCCACGAAACTTGGGATGTCACGTCCTACGTACGCCGCTTTGGAACAAGGAGAACGTGATATTACTTTTATGGAGCTCAAAAAGATTTCTGAAATATTTGATATTCCTATGGAGAGTCTGGTAGATGAAGATCTGAGTACTTCTCAGAAATTGCTTCTTCAAAATTCAGGTGAAAAATCTTTAAAGAAATTTTACAATCTTATATTACAATGCATTAAATACGGATCCGGAGATGCAGGGAAAATCACTAAAACCAAGCTCGCAAAACTTGTCTACCTCTGTGATTTCGCCAGTTATTATTTCTGGCTCCAACCGATATCAGGATTTGAATATCGGAAACTTGATCAGGGTCCGGTGGCGATAGAATTTTTTGATATGATTGATACTAATGAGTCTATCAATATTGAGAAAAGTGATAAAGCAATGTTGGTGTCATTGGTTGAACAGCCTGATGATGCGGTTTTTGATAAAAAGGAATTGGATCTAATCAAAAAGATTTGTACAAAGTGGAAACATGCGACAACATCGGAGATTGTTTCATTCACTCATAATCAGATTCCTTGGAAAGTGTGCAGAAATAGAGAAGTGATTCCGTATACACTTATCAATAACGAAGAGAAGGAAAATGTTTATTAAGGATGTGATTTTTCAGATTGAGTTTTCTTCATTTTCCGAGCGGCATTACTGCAAGGATTTTTTTAAGAAGTATAAAAGTCAAAAGTGGGTGGAAACAAGGAAGACAATTGTTGAGACTTTAGAGCGAGCGTATTTGGTTCAGCAAACTAGCCTGATAGATGTCCTGAAGTATTCGCAAATTCATGGAATCGGGATCTTTAAATATGATTTCAAAGTCGCCGGGACTGATTTTTCGCCAAAGACATCAGGCAACCGAGTGATATTTTCTCTTTGCAATACGTCCGGTTTGATTAAAGTATTGTTGGTGTATGGAAAAGAACATGTAGGGCAACGCACAAATGAGACGGATTGGATTATGGGGCATGTGAAAATGAATTTTCCTGAGCTGAAGAAATTTTGTTAAATTATTATGAACATCGGTGTATTTGATTCAGGGCTTGGGGGACTAACGGTACTGCGGGAATTTATCGCAAAGCTTCCGCAGTATCACTATGTCTATCTCGGCGACAATGCCCGGGCTCCGTATGGATGTCGGTCACAGGATGCAATTTTTGAATATACGTGTCAGGCTGTGAGGTTTTTGGTGGAGAAGAAAAATTGTTCGCTTATTATTTTGGCGTGTAATACCGCGAGTAGTGAGGCGCTTCGACGGATTCAACAAGAAGTTTTGCCGAAAGAGTATCCGGGAGTTCGAGTTTTGGGTGTGTTGATTCCAACTGCAGAGGAAGCGGCTATTGTTTCAAAAAAAGGAGTGATTGGTGTTGTAGCAACGAGGGGGACGGTTGAGAGTGGTGCATACATTCGAGAACTGACGAAACTCTCAAGTAGTGTGAAAATTTACCAAGAACCAGCGACACTTTTGGTGCCCCTCATCGAAGAAGGGTATTCACATAATGTTGAGACGAAGCGGATTTTGAAAAAATATTTAATGCCACTAAAACATGCACATGTGGATACATTGATTTTGGGATGCACGCATTACCCGATTTTAGAGAGTGATGTGAGGCGGGTTATGGGGCTGCATGTGGAGTTGGTGAGTTCAGGGAAGGCGAGTGCCGTGAGGTTAGTTGAGTATTTAGAGAAACATAAAGATATTTTAGAAAAATTAACGAAAGATGGAGGACAGGAATATTATACAACAGACTCACCTGAGAGGTTTTTAGAGCTTGGAAGGAGAGTATTTCATGTTCAGATTGAGGGGGTGGAGAAAGTGGAGTTGGTGTAAAAAATTTTTATGTACAACTAAAATATTTATGTAATATTTAAATCAATATAGAAAGGATTGGTGGTTTATATGTTAGGAACAAAACAGAAAAAAGAGAGAATCGTCTCTCAAATGAAAAACAACAATCAAGATCTAAATTTGTCTCAATGCTCTGAGTGTCGTGGAGCTTGTATTGTACCAATTATTGTGGCTAGTTGTGCTAGTGTAGGTATGACAGCCTGCCCGACCTGTCGTGGTACTGGTAAGAGGTAGTGGCACATTTTGTTGAAGAAGTCTACTTGTAGGCTTCTTTGAAATATAATCTGATTTTCTATAACC
>CAYGEY010000027.1:0-10254 GCA_964349065.1 uncultured Candidatus Peribacteria bacterium
CCATCTGAGCTACCCAGCCACATCAGAGTACCTGCGTATTATAAAAGAACATTATCGTATCGCAAGATAAAACTGAATATAATGAATATCCCCATAGACTCGTCTACGGGGCGTGATAAATAAACTATATTAAATTATATATTAAAGTCAATAATAATATTTGGTTGCGGGGGCAGGACTCGAACCTACAACCTCCGGGTTATGAGCCCGACGAGCTGCCAATTGCTCCACCCCGCGACGAAATCGAACAGATAGTAGCAGAGAAGGGGAGGAATGCAAGGAAAGTGTTAGAAGTGTTTAACAGGCTTCGTCTTCATCGTCTTCCTCTTCAGATTTTTCTATACCCATAACTTAAAACAGAGCCTAAGTATATTTATAATTTTGTCAAACAACTCGCATCCCTTTAATCAAAACAAAGTAAAAATTATTAGTCAATAATCCACAAAATATTGTTAAAAAATATTTATATGTCAAATTATGTCATATAAACTTCTGAAAAAGAACTAAGATGAACCACCTACGCGCACAGAGAGACACATCAACAGAAATAAACATGTCTGAATTTATAGATATGATTAAGAAAAATGCGGATAATCACGGATATAAAGTATATCAAGATAAGATAGTTGATAACCATAGGGAATTTAACTTATGCACCGACACCTACCAATTATATTGTGCTCATCTCTTAAACACCAACGAACTTGCAGTAAGTTTACTGATAAAAGGAAGGCACATAAATATTTTTCAAGAATTTGACATTGTAGATACAAGAATCAAAAAGAAGCAATATGCATACACAATTCATTGTAAAAGTGTACTTCAGTTTTACACCATACTGTGCAAATTTCTGAAATACACAAAGAAAGAGGATTTCGCAGAAGTTTTATGCAACTTCTTATTCAAAAAAATACAACAATGCATTGAGCAAAAGCCAACATCTGCAGATGAAGTTTTATCTGAAACAATAAAGAACGACACCATAGAGGATGCAACATTCAAAGAAAAAGTTGCTGAAAAGGTGGCACTGATAAATGAGGCAACTAGACCGGAAGTGCAAATAAAAAAGGTCAATAAAGAATCACCTGCGGCGCTAAATAAAATAACAAATTTAGAGTTTAAACATGGTAATGCAGACATTTACTTCAAAATGCAAGAGATGAATGATACGTTCAACGAAATAATCTTAAGAGATGGGTATATAGAGTACATTATCAACATGCTCCAAGCGTTTCACCCATATATACGTCTTGATAAATCTAATTTTAACAAAATCACTCCAAAAGAACTGAAAGATTTAATTATGCATATATTTCGAAACATTTCTTGGAAACGGTCACTGACAAGGGGCATTGCACAAAAAATAAAACCGGATATGACAAGAACTGAAACAGTGAGATATAAGGGAATGACAAATGAAATGATATATGAAATAACAGGATTTAGATTTGCTAGTATCTACAAAACTAATATAAAAGTCTTTGAAGCAATTGCTACTTTTATTGAGACATATTATCCAGAAATTATTGAATAATCAAAAGTCAAAAATTTATTAACATATGCACAGATCACCATGCCACGCACACCTCAAATACTACAAAAAAAATATGTAGAAACCCTCAACGAATATCTACAAATTATCCAAGAACGAGCCTCAAAATATGGTTGTGATCTTCATCAAGATATACAAATAAGAGATACAAAGATGTTCCGACTCTGCAAAGATGGACATCAACTTATCTGCAACCACAACCTGTCCGACAACACATTCGACTTTTCCATGACACACGACGAAAAACAGCTAGAAATTTTTCCATTATTTGCCATTGGCAAAAGATTAAATAAAAATGACGAATATATACTTCAATGCAAAGACATCAGAGAGTTTTTTAAAGTCATCAAAAAGTTTTTCATCTATCTCAAAGAACATGATTTAGCTACGGGACTTGAAAGACTCTTTTATGAAAAACTAAAAGAATGTACGAGTCCCCAAACAAATCTCATTCCTGAGATAAAAGAAAAGTTCATCCAAAAAGTAAAAAACCTCAAGGCAACTCCATCAAAAGTACCGGAGGTGCTTCCATCCTGTGTGAACAAAAAAACAATCAAAGATGAAAGAGTGATGTATATTATAGATTTTTTTAAAAATCATCCGCCATTTACCGTTACAAAAGAGGCTTCGTATGCTTCCTTCGATAATGATGAACTACGATCACTCATAATACACCTGGAAAATATAAAAGAGTGGAAATTTACACATAAAGTTGCACCGCAGCTATCACGAAAAATGAGCAATTATTATATGGGGCAAATATATAAACCCCTAGCAGCTGAATACATACTTGATGTCACAGGATTTCGCTTTGCTCATTTATATAATGTCACTGGAGGTGTAATTAAGGCCACAGTAAAATATATCGAATATGTCCTCAATCCAGATACAAAAGAAGAGATCATACCACAAATAATAGAAAAAAAATCTGTAAAACTTGAAAAAATCCTATCAAAGGAGGATTTGATAGATATTTTACAAAAATTATTTCAGGAACACATACCACATCTTCCACTTACCAGAGGAGCTTTTGATTATGTAAAATCACATGAACATAAAATACTTGTTGAAATACTCCAAAAAAAATCATGGAAAAATATTCAAGAGAACGCTCCAATATTCCCAAACACTAACCTATCTCGATATAAAGCTGAAGCACAGATATATATTAAAAACCAGACCGGATTTGAATTTAAAGATAAATTCAATCCCTCATCTACCTTCCTCTATGCAATAGTTGAATACATCAAATCTACCCCCTCTTCTTCCCAAACTTCACATCCGTCACTCGTCCATCCTCATGAATAAGCGATGGGTACTTATGTATAGACTCAATCAACTTCTTCACCAACCGCTTCGGATCATTATCTGTGACAATATTCGGTGTAATATCACGATCCGCGTGAATCACCATGTCCAATAAATGATTACTGACACCACCACTATCAAGTAAAATCCCAATAGGTTTTCCTTCCTCATACGCAACGGTAAACTCATTGATTGTTCCAATACCACCACCTAAAAAAAGTACTCCATCTGAAGCACGAATATTCATAATATCCCTCTCCATAAACCCCTGACCTGTATAAATAAGGATATCATAGAACTCATTCGGAGATTTATATTCTTCCACATGTTCTTTTTCCGAAAAAGCGGGGGAAACGCCAAGCACAAATCCTCCGTTCTCATCACACCCTTCAGCAGCAAAATGCGGAAGCCCCGGGCAAGCTCCATTAATCATGATCACATCTGATATAGCCAATGCCTTTCCAATCTCCTTACATTTCTCACGATTCCCATCACGCGTTAGAGTAGGACCGGAAGCTGATCCCATCACTCCAATCTTGAGCTTTCGTCGTAAATTAATTTTTTTCTTTTTCATTGCCGAAGATATTAATTTTTTAATCATAGTATTATACCATAAAATCTAGTTAAATCGCAAATCCATGCCCTAATCCTGAGATTTTTTTCGCATCAAGTCCCACTCCTTGTGCAAACACCGGGCTTCCGCCACCTTTTGCCCCATACTCTGAGAGTTTTGAAAGAATATCTTTGCAGGAATATTTATCAGAGCCGGAAAATATCACAAAATCACCCTTCATATTCCAAATCAACCCTACATCCACTTTTTTCGTATCTTTCACTAAATGTGCAAACTTTTTTACATCTTCCATAGCATCAATAACTACCTCAGACTCTAAAATACGCACACCATCTTTTTCATACACCTCAGAAAGTAGGGAAGAGAGTTGATTCTTTGCCCCCTCCATCTTCATCTCCCCGATTAATTTCTCCATCTCCTTCAACCCCGCCTTCTGCAAAGCATATTTATCATTCACCTCTGTCAAACTTGCCGACTTTGATTCCTCAAACAATTTTCCAACATCCTCATCCAACTTCCTCACATATTCATAGACATTTTGACCCGTCATCATCTCGATCCTCCGAATCCCGGAAGCAACAGACGATTCCTTGATAATCTTCGCTATCCCCACCTCTGATGTATTGCTCACATGCGTCCCTCCACATAGTTCCACACTATAATGCTGACCTATCGAAACCACCCGCACTCTCTCACCGTATTTTTCAGTAAAAAGTCCAATCGCTCCAAGCTCCTGAGCTTCTTTTAGCGGCATTTCCATCTTCGTAACCTTTTCCCATCTCCCAATTTCATCATTCATCTCTCTCTCAATATTCATGAGCTCATCAGCTGTGAGTGCGCGCCCAAAATGAAAATCAAACCGAGTTCGAAACTCATCCACGTACGATCCCGCCTGAGAGACGGAGTCTCCTATAAATTTCTTCAAAGCTTTATGGAGCAAATGAGCCCCCGTATGACCGGCCATAATCCGCCGCCTACGATCGCTATCCACCTGCATAGTACACTCAACTTTTTCTCCAATCCCAGCGACCGACTCAATATCACCTTTTTCAAAATGCCCGAAATGCACTATCACATCATCATATTTCTGAGTATCCTCTACAATAAAATGAAAATCATCATTAAAAATTGTTCCCGTATCACCAACTTGTCCACCGGACTCTGCATAAAACACAGAAACACTAGTAATAATCGCTGACATATTTGCATCAAGGGTTATGATCTTCAAAACATGACTGTCTGAGAGTCGCATAAGCGGCATCCCGTCGATCTCTTCATAACCTAGAAATAACGTCTTCGGCAACCCATCGAGCATAGTCTGCACCTGTTCTTTTCCACGCTTAAACATATCTTTTCCAGACTCGCGACTTCGAGTTTTTTGGACATTCAAAAGACCTGCGAAACCATCTACATCAACCGACACTTCATGAAGTTTTGCAATTTCTTCAGTGAGTGAAAGCGGGAATCCGTATGTATCATACAACATAAACGCATCTGCCGCAGGTAAAACATTATTATAATCCACTTTAGATTTTGTAATACTCTCCATCAGCAATTTTTCTCCTTTTTTCAGTGTTTCCAAAAATTTGGATATTTCTTCATCAAGAACTGACACAATCACTTTCTCACGATCAAATAATTCAGGATAAACATCTTTGTATATTTTTTGAATCACTGTAAGCAGTGAAGTTAACTTTTTTTCACTTCCATCTTTCAAAAGACGACTATTAAATACAGCCCGCCTAATAATCCGCCTCAGCACATACCCGCGGCCCTCATTGGATGGGCTAACACCATCAGCAATCAAAAAACATGCAGCCTTTATATGATCAGAAATAATCCTCATACTTTTCACATCAGATGAGGATGAGTTTGATACATCATATTTCTTCCCACATAATTTTTCAATAGCCTCTATAATGGGCATAAAGGAATCAGTTTCAAACACGGTTTCTTTCCCTTGCAAAACCATCGCAAATCTCTCTAAACCTCCTCCTGTATCCACATTTTGCTTCGCCAATTTTTCAAATTTCCCCTGACCATCGCAGTAATATTCCATAAACACGTTGTTCCAAATCTCTATATACCGACCATCATCGTATGCAGGGTTGGTATGCGGTTTCCCAGGCTTCAAATCATAATAAATCTCCGTATCCGGTCCACACGGTCCTTGCGCTCCATACTCCGGCCACCAGTTTTCTGCAGGAGGGCAGGGGTATATACGATCATCTGTCATTCCAACCTCTTTCCAAAGTGCTATTGAGTCATTATCTTTTCCAATTTTTTCATATCCTTCAAAAACCGTGACTAAAAGTCGCTCAGGATTTAAACCCAATTCCTTCGTTAAAAACTCATACGACCAAGCAATAGACTCCTTTTTAAAATAACTACCTAGGCTCCAGTTTCCAAGCATTTCAAAAAATGTCAGATGCCGATTATCCCCAACATCATCAATATCATTCGTACGAAAACACTTCTGACTATCCACCAATTGCACTCCATCCGGATGCGGTTTTCCCATAAGATAGGGAACAAGTGGTTGCATACCCGCAATAGTAAAAAGGGCAGTCGGATCATTTTCAGGCACCAGTGAAGCGCTTTTGATAACCGCGTGTTCTTTGGATACAAAAAAATCAAGAAACTTTTTTCGGATGTCAGATGATTTCACTGAAGTAACGCTTAAAATGTAAACAATATCATCCTAATTGAAAGTCCTTATTCCTGCAATAAAAGAGGGAAAGTTTAGGAAAGTCCTCAGAAATCGTATAGTGCAAGGAGTCAAGGAAGAAGCGACGAGGCGTAGTGGTAACTACGTTGAGAAGCTGATGACGCTGACAACGAAGCAATATACATTTCTCAGGACTTTAGGTCTCGACAAATAAAAAAAATCTACTAGAATACATCTACTAATCTATCATGCATCTATGCATCCTCTCAGATTTGTACTGATCCTAGCTATTACAGCTCTTGCTATTTCACTTGTAAGCTTCCTTTTACTTGGATTAACCGGCTTTCTTAGCATACTCACATTAATTATTCTTGGTTATGTTTTATTATATTTCCAAGCAACCCACTTTATTATAGCAAGCACCCTAGCCACATTTGCCAAGGAAGATAAATATAGCGCACTCCACCAAACCGTCAAAGAAATCTCAACACATCTCAAAGTATCTATTCCAAAGGTATATATATCACCATCACCTCAACCAAATGCACTCCTTGTCGGCCACGAAAACAACACAACACTCTTAATCACCAGAGGGCTTTTAGAAATGAAACATAATGACGAAGCCATTGCACTCATTACCCTTGCTCTGGCATACACAAAACAAGATTTATTTTTCCATACGTATGTCATCGCCTTTGCAAGTATCTTCACCAAAGTTGCACAACTTGGACAATTTTCTATCCTTCGCCCGGTCAAGAGAAGGGAAAAGGGCAACAGTTTTGGAGCCTTGCTATTCTTTATACTTGCCCCTTTTGCAGCTTTCTGTATAAAATTTGTAACAGATCCTACCAGACATTATAAAGCTGATTTCATAGCTGCAAGCTCAATACGAAAACCTGAAATCCTTGCAGAGAGCCTACAATATGTTGATGACCGAGTCGAAGACGACATCCCTCTCATTAATCCAAATCCAGCTACAGCCGCACTTTACGTCGTTCACCCTTTTTCTCACAAGACCCTTTCATCATTTTTTGATACCCATCCGCCGCTCGAAACCCGGCTCCTCAAGCTACACAATATGTTAATCTAAATAATTTCATGCGAAAATTCTCCATCCTCGTTATCCTACTCATATCAACATTGATTTGGGGAGGAGCTTTAACTATGCAAAAAGTTAAAGCCGAAGATAATTGTCCCGCACTTTCTCTCACGGACATTCCCTCCGGCCTGACGATGAAAGAAATATATTCTAATGATAAAACAGCAAAATACGCCATTAGAATGTATTGGAAAAATTCATTTGATAATATCCCAACAACCACTGCAATTTTCAGAAAGACAACCAAACAAGCATTTGAAAAAATAGGGGAAGTAAGCGGAAATACAAATACATTTCTCGATACCAGGGCAAATGGCAAAGAAGGTGGATACATTTATTATTTAGAATCAACATATTTTTGTGGAGGGAAAATGACCTCAAAGCCACAAGTATTTTTGATGAATGAACAAATGGATGCTTCAAAACCGACGTTCGATGCATTATTTCAAGACAGTCTTCATAATCTCATGGATAATGAAAGAATCTTCATAGCAGTTTCAGAATATGAATCCGCTATAAAAAACAGCAGCCTCAAAATATCCACATCTGAAGGGATTCAAATACCTAAGAAAATTTTTGCTACATACGGAAATGCACATACACAGTTCCTTGAAATCCATACTGACCAATTTGAAAAAGATACAGATCATGCACTCAGTTTAGAAGCTGAAAATTCTGCCGGCAACAAACTAACCATGTTCGGCTACCCGTTGACTGTTCTATCTCAAAAGAATGCATTCACCATTACCAGCCACAAACCGGGAAATACCATATCTCTCGGTACTCCATTTGTTGTCACAGGATCCCTTACAAATAGTATAGGTACAGAAGTATCTTGGTCATATTCAACTGATAATGGTAATACATGGACGTCATTATCAAAAAGTCCAATTGATACAAATAATCTCACAAATACTGAAATAATTATTCCAAAGATACCCGTTCCACAAAACTTTATCATGCTCAAAGGGGAAGTTAATAATGCTCAAGGAGAAGCCATTGCAAGAGATACTATTCCGCTTTTCATAGGTAACATAAAACTAAATATACAAAATAATGGAACGTTTACCGGCCCTGCATTTGGTAGTGTACAAATTGTAGATAGTTATACCGGCCAACCACTAAAATTCACAAAAGAATCTCCGGCATTTCAAGCAGACAAACCTACTTTTTTTACATTTGATGAAACGCCGATATTTTTTACAATTGCACCTGGTGATTATTTTTTAAGTTTGAGTAATTCAAATGCAGTTATTTTTCCGATATACCTAATTTCGAACCTACATTACTTTTTTTCAAATGGAGAAGAAACTCGCTATTATATAACCTATACATTACCAATAGCCGCTTATATCGAACGTAGAACTGGATTAGATAACAATGATATATCAATTATTAACGGCGAATTAGAGCCACAGGAGCTTGCAACACACGTCAACGCATTGAATGAAACGATAAGGATAAGAGCACTTCCACCAATAGCAAAAAACACGAATGAAACCGAAAATCAGGAATCATTACTACGACCTGCTCTACCAGTATCAGTTGGCCTCACGCTCTGTACGCCACTAGGCCGTTGTACTCTCGACAAATATGCCACTACCGAAGCCAAAGAAGTAAAGATCACATTCGAAAGTGCATTTCAAAACTTTACTTCAGATGCATTTTTTCAGACAATTGGGTTCAAGGACACAAGCCCGAGAAATTATCTTACTATTGATAACAAATTTCTCATCTATCTTCCAAATAACCTTCAGAATGAGCTCAATGACAAGGATGAAATAATCATAAGAAAGGTTGCTTATCCTAATAACGAGGAAATCTATTCTATCACTTTACCATATGCACTTGTGACGTTTATATACCAAAACGGGTATATGCTCTCTATAGAGAGCCTAAGTGGCAAAGATTCTTGCATTGGTTCATTGAACTTAAAAACATCCGGTCAAAGTACCCCAATGCTCTCTATTTGTCAGAATATCACCCTTAAAGCGATGCTTTTCCCGCAAACCAGGTTTGATATTGGCATTTCTACTACGTCAACCACAGATGAAAAAGTTTTCACAGAAAGTAAAACAACTGACCCTCTGGCAAATATTACGCGTGGGGAACTGGCATATATGATTTCTCGAAGCGTGTTTTTCCCGACAGGTCAGTACCAGAATAACACAAGCACCTTTGCAGACTTACCGGAAACACATCAATATGCCAAATACCTCTTGGGTATGGTGGCGTATTATGTCATGAGCGGAGATTCATCAACATCAAAGATTATATTAAGGCCGGATGATCCGGTTACAAGAGTAGAAGCATTAAAAATTATTATTAAATCAATTGGTGGGCTCCCATATACAAGTGCTACGACACTGCCTTTCGTAGATATTGATAATAAAGAATGGTATTACAAATACATTCTGCAAGCATATGCTAACAATGCGATAAAGGGCTACACAGAGAACGGGAAAATGTACTTTAAGCCGAAAAACCCGATAACAAAAAGTGAAGTGGTTGCTTTAATTAAACAGTTATTGGGAGCAAAGTTGAAGTAATTTACTGCATTTCTATTGAAGTTTTTTCCACACTTTTTCCTTCACTTGATTGGAGTTCCGCGCTTCGGACGCCGAAGTAGAAGGCTACGACAGAGATTACAATCATATTCATGGTTTCTGGGATGACTTTCCCCATAAACATTTGGATAAAGACTGCTACGAAATAGACCACGAGGGTCGTAATCGTGATCAGTGAGCGTACAGAGCCTTTTGGTAGACCAAGAGGTCCGGGAGTTTTGTTTGGAAACATAATTTTGTTTTAGTTACTAGTAAGAATTATAGCACAGAAGTATGTCAATTACAAATTAAGGTAAAGCTCTATTCATAATCGGGGAAGAGAGTCATTACTTTATATTAATCTAATAATTCATAAAACAGGGTACCTCCCCAACAACTCCTCACAACTCACTTTAACTTTGGACAATGTATCTTGTCCAAAGTTATAATCTTTGTTTATTCATACATATAGGTACATAGACCATATAATGTACCTTTAGATATATC
>CAYGEY010000028.1:0-9625 GCA_964349065.1 uncultured Candidatus Peribacteria bacterium
GTTCCATATAGTGACTACTCTTTTCTCCGCAGACTCTATAGATTAGGTTTAGACTTTCTGTCCTAAACCTTAAATAATCAACCTCAGAGGGAAATCTAGCCCATTTATTGTCATGCCAACCGTTTTTAGAAAATATAACTTTTCCTTCGGCAAGTAATTTATTGAATTTGGATTTAATTTTTTCATGATTTTCCATCATTACATATCATTAGTTTTAAAAACCCTGACAACCTCATCAAAACTCTTCAGTCTATCCTTATCCCACTCATCTTGTTTGATATACAAAGCCCTATACTCTATTTTTCTGGTAGCGGTTTTCCCGCTTCTAAATATTTGATGATATCTCTTTTTTCGTTGTCTGTTAGTTTCATAAAGTTAATTAGTACATTACTCATTCAATCTATAACTGAAAAAATGAATCGCAATACAAAAAATTTCAAGCCTTATTACGATTGTGTATCCTTACTGCTCTTACATCTATCTGCCCTTTAGGTAAATTAAAGTATTGCTTTATATAAATACCTTTACCCTCAACTGTGAATTGTGCTTTAGTTATTGGTTTAATTACCTGTATTGTAAATTTGACCTTAATTTTTATCTTTTCGATATTACCACGTTCAATTGAGAACTCATTATCTGAGAAAATAATCATGTCATCTATCGAGTAAGCATAATATCCTTCATCAAATGTATGTGTAGGAAGATTCTTAAGCTTCTTAGAAATAGTTTCTTCTGCAAATCTTTCAAGTAGAGACTGAAAAGGCATTTGTTCTAACTGATATGTACATATTCCTTGTGGATCAATAGGATAATCCTTTGAGGCTTTTGTATCATCAAATCCTTTAATGAATGCTTGTGCCTCTATGAACTGATTTGATTTATCCTGATGGATAGTATGTATTTCAGGGAAAGTACCCTTCTCTAGAGGTAGTTTTGATGCTACTAATAGTTCAATACGAGGATCCTTCAAAGCTTCTTTTTTTGCATTTGAACTAAAAGAAGTGCCTATGAAGTATCCTTTAGTTGCATTAGTTTCTTTTATCTTTGCTGAAAAAATGGTGATATCATTTGGACTAACAGGTTTTTTTATATTTTTACATTCAAATATAAATATACTCTCAAATCCATCTCCTGGATCGACTACAACATATATGTCAATTTCTCTCCGAACTCCTCCTGGAAATATAAGCTTATTTCGTTGAATTTGTAGTTGAGCGGATGCAAGTGAAGGATTTGTTTTAAGAATCTGCTTATAGATAAGCTCTACAGCATTTTCCAATTCATCACCTTTCTCTTTATGATTCTTTTCATAATTCATTCGTATTCTTCAATTGTTAAGGTGATTTTATTATAACCTATGCCTCAATAAAATCAATTCCATGTCTTCCTCGCCTTGCCCCACTCCATCTTCTCATTACAATAAAATCACAATCTTACATTTTTTTCATGACCCACCTCCCCCGCTACATCTTCACTCTCCTCGCAACCATCCCCCTCTTCTCTGCCCTCATCCTCGGCTTCCTCGCCACCTTCATCCGAACTGCCGGACCCGGCAATCTCATCTATGACGGACTTGGGCGCACACTCCATATCACACCGATGATTGTGCGGATCTTTACTTCAACTGACTCCATGTGGGCCGGATGGACGTGGGCGGTGGTAGATTGGGGAGTGACTCTCGCTCTCATAGTTTTAGGTTATATATTATTCCGGATTGCCGGCAGTTTTGAAAAGTAAACCAATATCACTTCCAAAAATTTTTTGACAAAAAATATCCTCAGATTAAAATACAATCACCTAGACTAATATGTAGTCGAAAGTTTCGATCATGCAGGACCGAAGATGTAGCGAACGGAGAGATACCTAAGGAGCTTCTCACAAAAAGAGTATCATGTATTTGGTACTATTTTTGTTTGTTGATTTTGTTACGTATTCCTCCCCCCTACTTCTGCTTCGCCACAATAATCAACCGATTCAGCGCCGTTCCGATTGGTGTGCACGTCATGAGTGTCAGCCTCCGATCATGTGTCTCGGACAAGACATTCACCTGATTTGGTGAGACCACTTTTTTCTCAGTAATCGTGTAATCGTATCGCTCCTGATTGTAATAAATCGTGATACTGTCGCCGATCTCCAGATTGTGCAGAAGTGCGAAGACGTCTTTGTACTTCCCCGGATCCCATAGGTAGTACGAGCTGTGTCCGGTGATGAAGACATTGCCGATCTGCCCCGGATATGCCGTTCCCGGGTAATGGATGACACCATCCTTTAACTTCTCTTGAATATCATCCTCCAAATCTTGCCATTTTTCTTTCACAAGATTTTTGGAAGAGACTTCTTGGATCGGGATATTTTGGCCGATCTTGGGGATCAATATTCTGTTACTTTCAGGCATGACTTGGAAATAATCGAGAATTGATGGGTTGATTGAGTTACTTCCGGATTCGGTATGTGTGGTGGTGGTTCCGAACATGCCCAGGGTATTTTTCATAAACGGATCCCCCAGTGGAGAAGAGGTGCTACTATCATTGAGTTCCGCGAAATTTTCACTGTTATTTTGTCCCAATATACTCGCTACGACATATTCACCAACCTTATAGTATGCGCTTGCGTTGAAAAATACCATGAGGGCAACAAAGATCATACATGTGGTGGTGAGAAACCCGGCCATGCCTCGGAGTTTGCTCAGAATGGATTTTTTACTGAGGAGTTTTTTGATTTCGTCGCGGACGTGGGTTTTTAATTCACTTGGATATTTTGCATGATCAAATCGTGTCGGGAGGCGGTCCCAGATGCGGATGACGGATTTTTTGGGCGGAGTTGCGTTTTCATCCCCTGGTTTATGAAAACCATGGCCATCTTCAAAATGCATGTCCTTGGCGTTGTCCATGAAAGGATTATATTTTTCAGCTAGTTTTTGCTTATGTTTGGGAGGAAGCATGGGGTTTCTATTTTGCTTGGGTGATATGAGGAAAGTATACCATACTGGGTAGTGGTGTATAAAGGGATTATTAGGACAAAACAAGACTTCCATTTTTTAATGGTTTATTCATCATACAACTAAATAAATGATACTCTCATAAACCATTAAAAAATGGAAGTTATAAAAAACATAAAATTAGTACTGAGCTGAATTGTGTATCCATAAGACTTCCTATTTTATATTTTTTTGATGTATAAAAATTTCAAGATGTACTCGTTAAAAAATATAAAATAGGAAGTAAAAAAAGTGCGAAACCTTTGATATGTTAGTCAATGAGAGGTACTACCTCGCATCCGCTACCCTCTCATAATTCAACTGACTCGCAAACCGATACACATTTGCGGCCTCAACTAGCCCCACAAATAATGGATTCGCATCCGTTGGTCTCGAAGTAAACTCCGGATGGAACTGGGACCCGATCATAAACGGATGACCCGCAATCTCCACGATCTCGGCAATATCTTCCTCCACATATGATCCGCTGATAGTCAGACCGTGGCTTTGAAGTAATTCACGATAATCATTATTGAATTCATATCTATGACGGTGGCGTTCTGTAATATGTTCTTTACCGTAGAGGCGGTGTGCCAAGCTTCCTGGAAGAAGTGCACATGGGTACCCACCTTTTCTCATTGTTCCACCTTTATTGTACACGGATTTTTGGGATTCCATAATATGTACCACAGGATTTTGCGTATTTTCATCAAATTCGGTTGAGTGAGCGTCCGTGAGGCCGCAGACATTTCTGGCAAATTCGACAGCCATGATTTGTGATCCAAGACAGAGACCGAGATACGGGACGTTGTTTTCACGCGCGTATTTTGCGGCGAGGATTTTCCCTTCGATGCCTCGAGATCCGAAGCCTCCGGGGACGACGATGCCGTGTGCGAGGCGGAGTTTTGTCCATTCTTCTTCATCGTTTTTTTCCAGTTTCTCTGCTTGTACCTGTATAATCTCCGGGATGCATCCTTGGTTGTAACACGCGGCTTTGATGGCTTCATGTACGGAAATATATGCATCATCCATTTCATTGTACTTGGTGACTTCAGCGATCATGATTCGTGGCGTGTTTTCATTTTGGATGGTGGAGCAAATGTTTTCAAAGTCGGCGATGTCAGGTTCTGTTCCGATTTCTATCTTGAGTTTTTCCATAATTTTTTTGTGCATGCCGAGTTTGGCAAATGCGGATGGCACTTCGTAAATACTCGGGAGGGTATATGCCGGGAATACCGCATCCAGATCGACATTACAAAAGAGGGCGATTTTTTCCAGGTGGTCTTTTTTGATTTGAAAATCACTTCGTGTGAGGATCATATCTGAAAAGATTCCCATACGTTGAAGGGCTCCGATAGCCATCTGCGTGGGTTTGGTCTTGAGTTCGTTATTGGATTTGAGGTACGGGAGGAGGGTGAGCATGACGACGAGCGTGTCGCGTTTCGGGAGTTCATGGCGGAGTTGTCGCACTGCTTCGACCACGGGGAGGCCTTCGATATCACCTACGGTTCCTCCGAGCTCAACTATCACGACATCAGTGTTTTTCCCGGCTTCTAAAATGGAGCTTTTGATGATGTCGGTCACATGTGGGACAATTTGAATGTCTTTGCCGAGGAAAATGCCTTCGCGTTCGCCGTCGAGGACTTTTTTGTACACCTGCCCCATCGTGAGAGTGGAGTCTTTGGTGAGAGTTTGATTCAAAAATCTTTCGTAATGCCCGAGGTCAAGGTCGGTTTCACTGCCATCTTCTAACACAAATACTTCGCCGTGCCGCTCGGGGTTCATGGTCCCGGGATCGACGTTGAGGTACGGGTCGATTTTCATGGGTTTGATCAAGATGCCGGAACGCTTGAGGAGCAGACCTATGCTCGCCGCCGCGATTCCTTTACCGAGTGATGAGCAGACCCCGCCCATGACGAAGATGTATTTTGCCATTTGAGATGCGATTAGATTATGCAATTTGAGTATATGGGAAGATGGAGATGGGGGAAATTGTTTTTTATTTTTTCAACTGATCACATTTTGTAATCGGTTGAAAATGTTGCGATTTTGAAGAACCTCTTCGACTACTGGAGTCGGAGAGGTTCTGGGTGGTTTAAACTAAACCTAAGTCTTGCAGTTCAGTCTTAAACATTTCTTCCAATTCATTGGAAAAATGTTTTTGTGTTAGCTCCCCAACTAGGATTACCAGATCATAATAATCTTTTTCTAGTGATTGTATCAGTGTGTCCAAAGAAACCTGTTCTTTCTGCATTTTTATGGCGAACTCTTTTGCTCTGACATGTATACTTTCATCATAAGAATCATGTATATCTAACAGCATCTTTAGAGTTACGTGCTCGGGGAAATGTTTTAAGATTAAGGTGAATGCTGTATTTATAACAGCCTCATCCCAATCATTGAGATCTTCAAGAAGTTTTTCCAGTGATATTTTTTCTTTTGGAAGCATTAACATTAATTCCATTGCTTGGCTACGCACAGATGCATCAACACATCTCTGTATTACCAGTAGCATTTCGAAAGTTAAATATTCTGGAAAATGCTTCATGATAAGTTCCGCCGCCAAGGTTTGTACTTCAATATGCATTGATTCCTGTGCCTTTAGCAGAGTTTCAAGAGATAATTGATCAGCAGGGATTCGTAGAGCTACTTCTCTGCCAATAAAATTTATTTCTTCTACACCCTCGACGTCATGATCAAAACTAGTTATTTGTGTCATGAGAACATTCTCAAGATCAAATTGTTCAATCCTGTATTTCTCAATAGCCACTAATTGAACAATCTTGGGAAGCTTCCTTAGCTGTTCTAAAAACGTCTGAAAATCTAACATAATATTTTCTCCAAGTTTTTGATTTTATTTTGATATTAAATAACACTATATATTACAAAGTGTCAATATTTCACTCTACCTATAAAATCTCTTCCATCCCCTTTTCACTATTCCCCTCCTTCACCTTACTCCCAAACATCTGTAACAACTTTTTGATCTTCGGTGAAATCACATATTCACAGTACGGCTGTCCCCTATTCTGATCATAATAATCCTGGTGGTATTTCTCGGCATCATAAAACTCTGTATCTACTTTCACTTCGGTAACGATGGGATCTGTGAACTCATGCGATGACGTTAGATCGGAGATTTTCTTCTGACAAATATCCGCATCTAACGAATTTTCACAAAAAATCACGGACCGATACTGCGTCCCCATATCTGCTCCCTGGCGGTTTAATGTGGTCGGGTCGTGGAGTGCAAAAAATATGTCTAAAAGTTCTGAAAGTGAAATTACCGCCGGATCGTAGCCTACTTTAAGGACTTCCGCATGTCCGGTTTTTCCGGTTGTGACGTCGTGGTATGATGGATCTTTTACTTCGCCTCCTGCATATCCGGAAACTACGCTTTCCACGCCTTTGATGCGCTTAAATATCGCATCCATGCACCAGAAGCATCCTCCGCCAAATGTTATACTTTTCATGAAGATTTTTTATGAAGTAATTGTTGTTGTTCTTTTACCCACAGCATAGTATCAATCGGTGTTAAGTTTTCAATTTCTATTTCCTTCAATGCTTTTTCAAACGCTGATGATGTTTGTGTCGGTGCGCTCATGACCTGTGAAAACAATGTCGGTTGCAAATGATCGAGGCTTTGTTCTTTCTCCGTTGTCTCCAAACTCAGCAAAACCTCCTCGGCGCGTTTAATAATCTCTTTGTGAATCCCTGCGAGTTTTGCTACCTCGATACCATAACTTTTGGTTGCTCCGCCGTCGACTATTTTGTGTAAAAAAACTATGGAGCCGTTTCGTTCTGAAACAAGTGCAGAGAGGTTTTTCGCATGGTCCAGCGTTTCCACGACATTGATGAGTTCGTGATAATGTGTTGCAAAAAGCGTGAATGATTTGGTTTCATTGTGCAAATACTCAAGTATAGCCCAGGCAAGCGAGAGTCCATCGTATGTGGAAGTTCCTCGTCCGAGTTCATCTAAAATGATGAGACTTTTGTCAGTCGCGTTTTGTAGGATTTGCGCGGCCTCTTGCATCTCCACCATAAATGTCGATGATCCGCGGCTCACGTTGTCCTGGGCGCCGATGCGGGTGAAGATGCGGTCGATGACTGGGAGCTTTGCACATTCGGCCGGGACGTAGCAGCCGATCTGTGCGAGGTAGATGGAGAGGGCTATTTGCCGTAGGAAGGTTGATTTTCCCGCCATGTTGGGGCCGGTGATGACATATGTGTATGTGGCATCTTTTTCGTTTGTTGCAACTTTTGAAAATTTCACATTATTCGGAACAAATGATTTTCCTTCTCTTTTCAAAATACTTTCAATCACAGGATGCCTTCCTTTTTCGATGGTAAGTATTTGTTCATCCGTCATTTCCGGTTTGGCGAATTTGTTTCTGTAACTTACTTCCGCGAACGTGGAAAATACGTCTAATGTAGCAAGTGCTTCTGCCAAGCGGTGAATGAGAATAATGTGGCTGAGGGCGACGCTCCGCACTTCGCAAAAAGTATCATATTCCAGAGCCCGCAGTTTGTCTTCACAGGTCAGGATTTTTTCTTCAAATGATTGGAGCTCGGGAGTTGTGTATCGTTCTGCATTCACAAGTGTTTGTCTTCGTTGGAAATACTCCGGTACTGATTTTGCTTGTGATTTCGTAACCTCTAAAAAGTAACCGAAGACCCCCGTATATTTTACCTTCAGTGTTGAGATTCCTGATTTCTTTTGTTCTTCCTCGGTGTACCTTACTAACCACGTTTTCGCATCTTTTTGTAAAAGCCGTAGTTCGTCGATTTCTGAATTATACCCGGACTTGATACTTCCCAATTCATCAAATGAAAGTGGAGGCTCATCCGCAATAGCTTGTTCAATGAGATGCTCAACATTTTTGAGTTCCCCTAAAGCCTGTTCAATATCTTTTCCCATGAGGATTTGTGTGTGCAGAGTTTCCTGATGCTCTTTGAGCGTAACATACACCTCAAAACTTTTACGAAGTGTTGTTTTTAATGCAATGAGATCTCTCGCATTGCCGCGCTCCATCGAAAGTTTGGCGATAATCCGCTCCAGGTCATACGTTTCTCCAAGCAGGGTGCGAAGCGATTTCCGAAGCCCTGTATTTTTGTACATTTCCTCAACTGATAAATGTCGAATCAGTATTTTTTGTTTATCAATGAGTGGTGAGAGCATAATTCTTCGTAGTAACCGCCCCCCTCCCCCTGTGGTTGTATATGCTAAAATGCCGTATACACTACCGTCAATTTTGAAATCTTTGGAAGTCTGAAAAAGCTCGAGATTGCGGATGGTATTTTCATCCAGGATCATTGCATCACCGAGGTTTTTTATAGAAAGAGTTTTAATATGAGATACAGCGACTTTTTGTGTTTCGTACACGTACTCAAGAAGGAGGCTGGAGCTTTCAAGTTCTGGGCATTTTTCTTGAAGTGAAAGTGATTCTAAGGAATGGATTTGGTAGTGACTTAGTAGCACTTTTTCAGGATTTTTAGGAATGGGTCTTTCTGTAATATGAACGCTCGGAAGTTTGTTCGTTATATCTTCTTTAGAAATTTCCGAAAAAATATTGTGTGCGAGGAGAACCTCTGTGGGAGCAAGTTTGTAGACCTCTTCCAAAAGAGTTTGTTTTGAAGCAATTTTCGAAACAAAAAATTCGCCGGTTGAAAGATCAAGTGCTGAGAGTGCAAATGTATTGGCTCCCCCTGTGATCCCGACAAGAAATCGATTTTCGTTATTGTTGGTTGTTCCTTCAAACATAGCGGTCCCCGGAGTGATGATGCGGACAATATCGCGTTCAACGATGCCCGGAAGTTTCGGGTCCGAAATTTGTTCGCAAATGGCGATTTTGTGTCCCAGATTGGTGAGTTCCACCAAATATTTTTCTGCAGCGTGGTATGGGATTCCGGCAAGTGGTGTTGCAGTTTCGTCAGTTTTACCGCGTGTGGTCAAAGTAAGCCCCAGAAGCTTCGAGGCTAGTTTTGCATCCTCATCAAACATTTCATAAAAATCCCCCATGCGGAAAAATAAGATGGCGTCACCAGCTTTTTCTTTCATGTCGTAATATTGTTTCATTGCCGGGGTCATATTCGTATCTCTGTTTACTTGATATATGTTGAATATATTCTTTTTCGTTAATAATTCCAGATGAAATTTGGGAGATTGTTTTTTGTGGGTGTTGTAAAAAAGTACCAACAGAATCGGCTTGTGCAGTGAGATTATTTGATGTATGTGGATGGGAGTTACTGAATTCCTAATTACATGTTGCAATGAGTGTTGAAAAATCAAAGAGAAATTATGCGTTTATAGACGGGCAGAATCTGTATATGAATACAGCCAAAAAAGAAAAAGATCCTTGGAGAATAGATTTAACTCGTTTTCGAAATTATCTGACAAAAAAATATAATGTTACTCAGGCTTATTATTATATTGGATACTCCATGTTAGAAAATCAAAAATTATACATTAAGATTAAGCAGGCCGGATTTTTATTAGTCTTCCGGGAACATAATATTTACATGCATGGGACAAAGAAAGGTAATGTTGATTGTGACATTATTTTTCATGTTATGAGGATAATGTCTGAGGCAGAAGATTTTGATAAAATTCTACTTATATCGGGTGATGGTGATTATAAGCTATTAATT
>CAYGEY010000029.1:0-9592 GCA_964349065.1 uncultured Candidatus Peribacteria bacterium
ATTTTCTATTTTATCTGTTAATACAAAATTCTTTTCCTCCGTACCATCTTTACTTTGATATGAAATTTCTCCGGATATTTTTTGTTCAAAAAAGATTGTCTTATTCGTACTACTTAACTTTATAGAAGGAATTCCGGAACTAAGACGTGAGATCTCATCCAAATGCTCATAATTCCTCTTTTCACCTGTATATTTACCCTCTTTGTCCAGAAGAAAATCATATAAGACTTCTCCATCACCCGTCAAAATCCGTACATTTTTCATATCCGGATGAAGCTCAAGCAAACTCTTCACCTTCCCGGGAAGGACAATAAAATTCCCGCTTTTTTTCGCCTGCAAATAATTTGATACAATATCACTTGAGGCAAGTGTAGAAAATGCAATCGCATTTCTTCCGATGTCACTTGTTATTTCATTTGTTTTTTGTTGCAAAATAAAATACGTATTGGCACCCATCACGAGCATGATGAGAAAGCCAACCATAAGCATGAACTTGGTTTTTAATGATTTCATAAACTATTGAAAGATATGGAGTTAAAGAGGATTTCTCCATCAATCCTCGGAGTGAAATTAATACGTTTATACATGAGATATGGTATACGCAAATCAACTAACGGAAAAACAATTGCTTTCTTAGTAATGTATGTTTGTAACTCTTGAAGAAGTCCTGCTCTCTTCGTTTCATCACTTTCCTTTTCTATCACCAATAGTTTGTTTTTAATACTTTCATCTTGGAAAGAAATACCATTCAAACTCCCCTTTTGACCAATATTATGAGAAAAAATAGACCGAAAGAAAATTTCTGGCGTTGGTAGAACATACTGCCAACCAAGTATGTATGCCTGATTATTACCATTTTCTAAAGACTGTATAAACTCCGCCTCAGGAAGCACTTTTAAATCTACGAAAATTTGAAAAGGTTCCAATGTTGTTTTTATATATTCTCCAATAATTTTAAAAGACTCCGGCGCAATCAGTGAAAATGTAATAAATCTCTCTCCAATCGCTGTTTTAACATCATTTATTGTAACTTTGCTATCTGGAAAGGTTTCGCTGTATCCTGTCATCCCTTCCGGTAAAAGCGATGTCAATTCTTTGGCATACCCGCCTTCAGCGAAACCGGAAATTTGTTTCCTGTCGAGGGCTCGAAAAATAATACTTCGTATTTTGTCATCTGATAGATCATTTCTTTGACCTGCAAATGTATCCGATGGACGCAAAACTAAGAACAATGATGAAAGTGATGATGCATCTTTCAAGACAAAATCCGAATTGTTGAGAAAACTTGCAAGATGCTCACGACCGGTTGGTACGGAAGCTAAGAGTTCAATACGCTTTTTTTGCAAACTTTCTACACGCTGTGATTTATCAGCGATCGACAATAGCTCTACAGTTTTGATATCCGGAAGTGGACCATTATAATTATCAGATCGTTCAAAAATCATTGCATTATCAGTCTTTGTCTTCAAATAATATGGACCAGTACCCCAATAATCATCTCCATGTGGACGCACAATAGGAACCTGTGCAAGTTTCAACGGCAACTGAGGATCCGCATCCTTGGTTACAATTTCAATAATTGTATCATCAATAACGCTTATTTTTGCAATTGAAGACAAATATAACTTGAGCTCGAAACTCCCTTCTTTTAAAGCAAAATTAAGCGAATACTCTACATCTTTTGTCGTAAGCTGAGAATTATCCGGAAACATGACGCCTTTTTTTAGAGCAAATCTCCATGTTTTCTCATCAGATTTCACAAACGAAAGCACAAGGTTTTTTTCTGGTCTCAGATACGGATCCATATCAAAAAGTCCTTGATACACATTCCATTTCAAAGCTCTCATTGCAGGGTCCAAACTAAACGGAGCTATAGTAGAAGGTAATGAATCAAAACCAATACTCAATATATTTTTTTCCGGATTAAAATAACGATATAAGTTACTCCCGAACATTAAGTATACCCCCGTCAGCACAGCGACAAAAAATACAATAATCGTACTAATAATCAGAAATCGTTTCACGTAAGGAGGAGGAAAGAAACTTCATTACAGCCAGTGTAACAAGAAAGTTTTAATAAAACAAGAATTCAGAAAAAAACAAATGAAATATAATTTGATTAGTAATAAACAAGACTTTCATTTTGGGAATATTTTAACGAGAGTTAAATCAAAGCAATCAACTTTAATAAAATATTTCTAAAATGGAAGTAATGCCCCCATCCACTAAAACTTTACTCCCTCTTCAACACACTCAAAAACGCCTCCTGCGGAATAGAAACTTTTCCAAATTGCTTCATCCTCTTTTTTCCTGCTTTTTGCTTTTTCAACAATTTCATTTTTCGTGACACATCTCCACCATAGAGTTTTGCTAATACATCCTTTCTCATTGCAGAAATTGTCTCTCTTGCAATCACTTTTACTCCAATCGCAGCTTGAATAGCGATCACGAACTGAGCCTTGGGAATTATTTCTTTCAATTTTTTACATACAACTCGACCAACCGACTCCGCATGCGACCTATGAACAAGTGTCGCAAGTGAATCTATCACCTCACCTGCTACCATGATATCAAGGAGTACAAGATCCCCGGGACGATAATCTTTGTATTCATAATTCATCGAAGCATATCCCTGCGAAATACTTTTTAACCGATCATAAAACTCTGTAATGATTTCCATTAACGGAAAATGATACGTAAGCAAAACCCTCTCTGCATTAATATAACTCATATTTTGTTGAATTCCTCTCGCCTTCTGAGCAAGCTCCATCACACCTCCAACAAACTCATTGGGGGTAACAATTTCCACCTGAACATATGGCTCCAATATTTCATCTATAAACTCTCGTGGAGGCAAATCAGAAGGATTGGAAATAACATATAATCCGTCAGCATCCAACTTGGTAGGATCAATTCCTTTCTGTGATAACAATTTAATTTTATACGAAACAGTCGGAGACGTTAAAAGTAAATCGACATTATACTCACGCTCCAATCTCTCTTGCACAATTTCCATATGCAAGAGTCCCAAAAATCCACATCGAAAACCATTCCCAAAGGCAGAAGAATTCGCAGGCTCAGTCACAAGGGATGCATCATTGAGTTGATATTTTTCAATTGCATCTCGGAGCAAAGGATAATCATCCGCATCCACAGGAAAAAGTGAGGCAAAAACAAAAGGTTTCACCTGCTCATATCCGGAGAGTCCTGTTGGCAAAGCAGAATCCGGAGTTTGACCGGCAACATTTCGCCAAAGAGTATCACCAACCCTCGCATCTTTTGTTGTTTTTAAACCGGTCACAATATACCCGATCTGCCCCTGAGTCAGAGCGTCGTCAGCCACACACTTGGGAGCAAAATGTCCCACCTCCAAAATATCAAAACTTTTTCCTGCATTCAAAAGGTATACTTTCTGACCCCTCCGAAGTTCCCCTTCAAGAACTCGCACATACACCATTACTCCTCGATACAAATCAAAAACTGAATCAAAAATAAGCGCTTTTGTTTCATCATGAGTCACCACAATATCATCCGGCACCGGGATACGCTCAATCACTGCATCAAGCACCGCACCGACATTTGTACCGTCTTTGGCAGAAACGGCGATAATTTCTTCCCGCCCTATACCAATGGTATTCTCTATTTCTAAAGCCACTTTCTCCGGATCAGCCGCTGGTAGATCTATTTTATTTAATACAGGAATGATAGTTAAATTGTGCTCCAAAGCCATGTACAGCGTCGTCAATGTCTGTGCCTCTATCCCCTGCGTCGCATCGACAACCAAAATAGCCCCATCCACTGCGGCCAAAGATCTGGAAACTTCATACGAAAAATCCACATGCCCAGGAGTATCAATGAGGTTGATCTCATATCCTTTCCAGGACATCCGCACCGGTTGAAGCTTTATTGTAATTCCCCTCTCCTGCTCCAAATCCATTGTATCAAGCATCTGTCCTGTCTTCATCTCACGCTTTTCCATCGTTCCCGTTATCTCCAAAAATCGATCAGCGAGAGTTGATTTCCCGTGATCGATATGAGCGATAATGCAAAAGTTCCGTATCTGTTCTCTCTTCATAGTAAAATTTTTCTAAATGCATATTTCTTTGTCGTCTTCATCATTCGTTCCTCATCGTAGAATGACTACGACTCGTCACTCTCTCTTCGACTCCTCGAACTATACTATTTATAAAAATTTTATACTACTGCAGTTCCTGTTCGTATCCCCATATCTTCAACTACTTTCTTATATTCTTCCTTATTTGTTGATTCTAAATAATTCATCAATTTTCTTCTCTTACCAACTAATTTAAACAACCCTCTTCGAGAATGATCATCTTTTTTGTGTACTTTCAAATGCTCAGTAAGTTGCTTAATTCGCTCAGAGACAATAGCAATCTGTACTACAGACGAACCTGTGTCTTTAGGGTGCCGAGCAAAACTTCCAATCAGTTTCTTTTTAGATTCTCTTTTCATTAGGTAAGCTTAAGTTAAATAAACCGAGTCAATGGTACTAAAAAATTATGATGATGCAAGGCAAATTGCACTGATATCTTTCCTTTTTAGACTTTTTCACTACAATACACGTGCTCCTTACCAAAAGCTATGACCGTACGCGTCCTCTTCAAAAAAGCATGGGAACTCTCCACACTTGCCAAGTACAAGCGGTTATTATGGTATGGATTTATTCCTTCAATATTCACAACAGTCCTCACAACGCTTGCATACTCATTTCGCGGGTACCAGTACTGGCAGGAAAAATTTCAAAATCAGAATATCGCTGGGTATTTATTAGAACTCATTGGAGAATTTTTCAGATTCATAGCCAGTAATCCAGGAATTGGCATTCTCACATTTTTCGGTGCCACAATATTGATACTCATTTACGTGCTCCTTCCAATAATCTTCCAAGGCGGGCTTATGAAGCTCATTGCGGATATTCAAGATGGAAAAGAAGTCCGATATAGATCCGGTATTATTTACGGAGCTCACCATTTTTTCAAACTATTCGAATTCAAGTCACTCTTTTCCCCATTTCGACTCACGTGGATTTCTCTTGCTCTATGGATTATCGGGACTTTTGATCCCCAAAACTACTCAACATTCTTGATCCCGATTCTACTCTGGGGACTCGTTGCCGTAGCAGCTAATCTGCTCTTTATTTTCTGTGAATACTTCATTGTCCTTCATGAGATTAAGATTATTCCAGCAATCCGAAAATCTTCCAGGCTTGTTTTCATGAATATTGAACAGGTATTACACATTGTTGTTCTAATGTTTGTCATCGGACTTCGTGTAATTTTTAACCTTGTTCTCACATTTGCAATTCCTCTCGGAATCATTATTCTCGCAGGATATTTTGGGCAGTCATATATTGCAAATTACACATTTGCACTTTCAATATTTATCGGAACACTTCTCATTATATTTGTTTCTTATATAAACGGAATTATTGCGGTGTTTACTACAGCTGCGTGGACCATCCTTTTCCGCAGTTACACAGAAGGACTAGAGATAAAAGAAGACGAAGATACTCTCATTGAAGAATTACAAAAAGAAGAGAATGCTGAGGAACAAGATGAATAGTCTGAATACTTGAATTGCACAAATCTCCACACCTCGCGTTCACTCGGCGAAGTCGATTTTTAGCATATTCAAGTATTCATACATAGTTTCCTTGCCAATTTTCAATAATTTGAGTACAGTTTGCCTGCTCAAAAGACGGCCCTATCGTCTAATGGTTAGGACTTCGCCCTCTCACGGCGGCAATCGGGGTTCGAATCCCCGTAGGGTCACCAAAATTAGAGTAATAATAGATTTTTAAAGAATTGTTTTTTTATATTCAATGAATTTTACAAATATGATTTTCTTGCTGTTGTTAAAACCTACCAACAACCAGCCACCTTTCTTCTTTACTATGAAACAGACTTGGGTATAAATTGAAGTCGGCAAAATAACTATTACATTCGCCATGAAGAAACAATACACCGCCCAAGAAATAGCAGAATACTACATCAACATCGCCAATAGCGAGGTGATTGATGAGGGTGGAGTTTGTGAGAGTATCACAAACCTAAAGCTTCAAAAAATCTTATATTTTGCACAAGCTGCGCACCTTTCTGTCTACAATAAACCTTTATTTAAAGAAGAAATTGAAGCATGGAAATTTGGACCCGTTGTTCCGAGTGTTTATCACAAATATAAACATCTTGGTAATAAACCAATTGAAGATATATACCCAAAACTTGTTCTTACTGAAGATCTAAAAACATTTTTAAATAGTGTTTGGACTATATATGGAAAATTCTCTGCTGCAGAATTGGTAGAAATAACCCACAACCACAAACCATGGAAAGAAGCATTCTATAATAATGCTGATAAAGATAATGTGGTCATTAGTCAGGAATATTTGAAACAGCATTATAAAGGTTATTATCATGTTGAGATTTAATTTATACAATTAATAATATGAAATTAATCTATGGCACAAAGAATCTAGCAAAAATAGATATGATGCAAAAGGCTGTAAAAGATTTACCCATCGAAATCATTGGACTTGATGCTTTTGCAGTATTCCCAAATGTGAAAGAAGTTGGAAATAGTCCATTAGAAAATGCTCGAATTAAAGTTCAAGAGTATTACAAAATTTTACAGCAACCAATATTTTCATGTGACTCGGGATTGTATATCGATGGCAAACCCGATGAACTTTCTCCAGGTGTTTACATTAGAAGAGTAAACGGCAAAGAGTTAAGTGATCAGGAAATGATTGAGTATTACACCGGACTAGCTGCAGAGGCAGGAGGAAAAGTCAAAGCTAGATATAGAAATGCTATATCCATCATAATAAATGATATACTTTATTTTGAAAATGACGACGAGGATTTAGCTTCAGAAGAATTTTATATCACAGACAAACCTCATGACAAAATCAATCCAGGTTTCCCTCTTGATTCTATTTCATTAGAAATTGAAAGTGGCAAATATCATTATGATATAAAGGGACAAAAGAATAAAGAAACGAAAACTATGAAAGGATTTCATGATTTTTTCATGAATTTATTAGCAAATAACATGAACTAAATGCAAGAAATCTCCAAAAAGATCCTCTCCGAACTACTCAGTAAAAAATTAGGAGAACACCTTGATGTTACCCACATAGAAAAAGTCGGAAGCGGCTACCACTCAGACGGATATAGGGTTGATACCAAACAAGGCAAGAAGTTTTTTCTCAAAAAAGTAAAATCTGATGATCTTGGTTTTGAATATCCTGAACGTAAGATCGCCTCTCTCCTTACAAGTCACAACATGTCTGCTCGTACAAATATAGCAACAAAACCAATCGGGGTGATGATTTCTTCGCATGATGAAAATATTCTCCTTCCGGAAATCGACGACAGCACACAAATATTTCATATCCAAGAATTTCAAGAGGAACATCAAAGTTATTGGAATTCCCTTCTTAGCAAAAGAGGTAAAACCATGATTGATGCCGAAGATAAAAAAGAGATTGAAGATGTTGTAGACATCCTCGTCGCAATCCACAAACAACCACTTCCATTCGAGGATAATGAAAAGAAAAAACGAGTTTATCGAGACAGTCTCAAGAGTGTCATTACCCATCCGGAACTCACATTCAGACTCCTGCAAGACTTCCCGCATGATCATCCATTATTGCCTAAATCAAGGCATAAAGAGTACCTTGGTTTAATGGTTGATGTTATGTATCACTGGCATGATAAACATGATCGACTCACTCTATTACACGGAGATTTTTGGGGAGCAAATCTGTTTCGACGAAAAGATGGAAGCAGTTACATCGTAGACTTCTCACGTATTCCATTTGGCGAACCGGGAATTGATGTCGGTTGGTGGCTCTGTCAATATTTATGGTACTATCATGAAGATCAAAACGAGTACTTCAAACAGCTTGGTGAATACTTCTTAGAAACATACATTACTAAAACCGGTGACACTGATATCAGAGATGCAGTTTTGACTGTTCTTGGGCTTTCTGGAATTATATTCACAAGCCCTGCTTTCTTTCCAAATTTAAACATTGACATTGGAAGAGTTTTCTTGCAAAATGTAGAATCAATTTTATCAGAAAAAACATTTGTATGGAAAGAATTAACATCGAACTCCACGAACAAGAAAAGCAAAAAGAATTAAATATCCATTTAGTTCGCCATGGACTTACAGAATACAATCAAGGCATTGTATCTTTAGTTGAGGCTAATGACCTGACAGAAGAAGGGATAGCACTAGTAAAACAAGCCGCTGAGGATTTTGTTAAAACACTTTCTCCAGGAGAAACAGTAACAATTTGGTCATCACCAATGGGCAGGACACTGCATACAGCGAAAATCTTCGCAGAAATATTAAGCGATAATGGAATTATCATACGAGGCCTTTCAAAAAACCCAACAGATAACATCCTTCCCTACTCTGTACTTGGCGAAGTAGAAAATTTCACTTGGGAACATTTTGTACCACTTGCGACTGGTGGAGAACACGAGTTTGAAGGAGAAAAATTCTATATAAATAAGGCAAATACAAATCCTAAAAATCTCAATGCAATTGAGTACTTCTTTAGGGATAAGGCTCATCATATTTCTTCAGACGAGAGCATCCAATGGCCTGCATCATATCAGAAGTTGGTTCATGGATTTGAGAAATCAAGTGAAGTCACAGAAAGACTCATCAAAACTCTAAGGAGAGTTGCAAAATTACAAGATAAAGATCAACGACTAATTCTTGTGACTCACGATGCAGTTTTGGCATATCTCGGCTACCTTGCTACAGATAACAAAGCATTTGGAGTGGACAGGGCGGCTATCGTCCACCTGTTAAGAGAAAATGGAGATCTCATAGTTAAAGATATTTCTTGCTATGACAATATCAAAAATGGAAGTGCTGTATTTAGAGGATTCGAGGAATATAGAAGTAAACAGAATTAAGTTTTAATAAACTCTTGAACTTCAGAAATTACTGGTACAGAATTATTGTGTATCTCAATTACATATCTCTTCATGCCAGCATCAAAAATATCACTCGAACACGCCAAACAAGATAAACTTTTCTATTTCGTCGCTAACGTCGTAGTCTTCAGAAAATCAGACAACCGATGTCTCATCCTCAAACGACACGAACGAGAGAAGGCTCATCCCGGGAGGTATGGTGTTCCCGGCGGGAAATTGGAATGGGAGAATCTGGACATTGATCATCCAACAAGAATCAATGGAGATATTTTAGACTACGAAAACGCTGTAGAGAATGTATTATCTCGTGAAGCAAAAGAAGAGGCAGGAATAGAAATAGAGAAAAAATTACACTACATCAATAGCGTTGCATTTATTCGCGAAGATGGAATTCCTTCAATATTGCTCAAGTTCGCGGCATTGTACAAATCCGGAGACGTTGTTCTGGAAGAAAGTGGATTTACTGACTTTGCTTGGGTGAATGCAGAGGAAGTTATGGAATATGATTGTATTGATGGGATACAAGAGGAGGTGAAGGAGACAATAAGATTGTTGTCATAACTAAAGTCAGAAGTCGGTATTAATATTTATAACCCAAATTAGCGTTTTTAGTC
>CAYGEY010000030.1:0-8000 GCA_964349065.1 uncultured Candidatus Peribacteria bacterium
CTACTACTGGATATATATTCAAACTTTGGACTGAGACATTCAAGTTTTCTATTTTCTATTTTGAATTTTCCTGAAAGTACAAGTTTTTTATCTTCTTTTAGATTTGTGGCCAAATACTGTTGATTAAACCAAACAATATCTGCTTCATTACCTTCCTCATCTATAAATTTTGCTTTGATTAGTTTATATCCATTTTTTGTTTTTAGTTTTGTAATATCATTCAATGTACCTATAACCTGAACACTCTCGCCTATTTTTACATTTGCCAGCTTTGAGAACTGGGATCGGTCTTCATACGCCCTCGGAAAATATGCCAAAAGATCAGCAACAGTATGAATTGCATGTTTCGATAAAATCCCGAGGAAGAAGGAAGTTGTATGTAAAACGTCTTTTACGTTCTTTTTTAGCATATCATTCAATAGAAAGAAAAGGGGCCAAATGGCCCCTTTATTCAGTTATTTGCTCAAACTAAGTGAACGCAGTTCAGTCAATGATGTGAGATCATTTTCTTTGATCTTATCCCATGAAACACTATACAAGTTTGTCCCAATATAGAGTAGTCTCTGTATTTGTTTCCCGATTTCCTCTTCCCAAGGGATATTTGAGAAATCCTGACCAGCATCAAAATGTCCAATCCTTGCTCGCTCAACAAGTCCCTTCACCGGATCAACTCCATAGACCATAGCCCCTTCAAATGTAGGCACAATATCGTCGTACGTGTAACTATCAGTACATTTCTCAACTCCGTCTCTGATAGTACAGTCCTTTGTCACATGTGTACCAACTTTCGTCATGATCTTGATAGGGAACGCAATCAAATTTTTATCTTTATTCATCAAAAGCGCTTTGTGTTCGTACGCTACTTGCGACTCAGAACCTCGATCTCCCAATACCACCGTACTCATTTCTTTTGGATTGGCTAAATCAGTGACATCAAAATATGACAACTTAAATCCCTTCATAGAATCCCAAGGAATAAACTCTGGTTCTATAATATTTCCATTTGCATCTTTTTGCACAGTTACATCTTTCCCAAAGCCAACAATATGGTTTTCGTCATATGGTTGTAAATAATCAGAATATCCTGGGATTTTCAATAATCCGGAAATACTAGGATTAGCAGGATCTGTCATATTCAATACATAGAACGGATCAATGGATTTGAATGTTACCATGAATGCCCGATCTCCCATAAATCTTGCTGATTTCAATGCCTCTCCTTTTCCGAGACCTTTCAGTGCTCCTGTCATTTTCATGTTACTATCTAGTACAAATACTCTATTATCTTCATCAACATTAGTGGTCCAATTTTTATCAACATGTGTGGCTATTCTGAAATGATCTTTGTGTTCATCCATAGAGAATTGGTTGAGAACTCTACCCTCCACAACAGCACTTCCCTTGAGAGTAACATTTTGGTTATCTAATGCAAATTTATATAGTTGTGTGTTGTTCCAGTTCCACTGGTATTCACCTTTTGCAACATAACCTGTAGCAACATAGAGATTACTTGGTGACATATAGATAGTATCCACAGAACCGAGAATCACTTCGGATGACACAGGTTTAATACTATCAGAAATAGAAAGTGCACCAACTATCAGATACTCAGGTTTTTCATAGCCTGGGAAATAACGTACACCTGCACAACTTCCCAATGGCTTCGTTACATTCCCGGATGCGGAGTCAGTAATAGTCGGTAACAATTCCTCAGTCCTATGTCCTGGCTCATTTAACACATAGTATTCAGGTGTTCGAGATAGAACAAAATACACATTATCCCCGATTCGTCTTGTATTTGAAAGATATCCTTCTATTGAAACACTTCTCGTTAATTTTGGATTTGTTTTATCAGAAATATCAATAACCTTAAAGTCGGCATACGATGTACCCCAATAATATGGTCTCATAATCGCTCCACCATAATATTTCAAATACGGCATATTATTATACGTCGGATCAATTGTTGTATCATCATACCGATATGATGTTCCAGTGACTACGAGTTTGTCTCCGGCAACATACATTTCAGTCGGTTGAAAACCCTCTTTATTATCCAATGTCATATTCGCTACCTCTTTCATAGTTGCTCCACTCGTTGTATCTACGATTTTTAATGTGTTTGATCCATTAAAATTCTTTAAAACATAAATGTATCTACCATCATTTTTTACAACATCAGACTCGTCAACACCTGCGACTTGTACATTGGTAGTTGAGTAATCAGTTTCAGCACTTGTCCCTCCCGCCATTCCATCTGCAGTCGGTGCAGTTGCTTCCTTACTTGGAGCCCCAGTTGTAGTGGACATAGGCATTGCCATATCATACATGATTGGTCCTCCCGAGTATCCATCATTGTATGATGCATCATACATCACCTTTCCAAGCTCTGAACAAGATCCTATGGTTCCAAGGGTTCCACTTGCAGGAAGTGGTTTAGGTATGCCTTTGAGCTCATCAAATGTTTGTGCCGGCTTATCATCACGTTTTGCAACAATACGGTACACAACCTCTGCCATATTTCCTCTTGTCACATCTGAAGAAACTTCTTTGATATTTGCTGGAATTGCGGACTTTGTTTCAAGTGCTTTGAAATACGGCGCATACCATTCTGTTGTTGTATTTGGAGCAAGACTGAGACCTTGAGTTTTACTAACAATCTTTGCCATCTCAGCTACATTGATATTTTTTCCTGGTTGATAAGTGCCATCTGCATATCCTGCAATAATTTTATTTTCTACACCATAACAAACATATGGGGCATACCAACTATCTGTGGCCACGTCTGATAAATATGCTGATTTACTCCCAGCTGTTTTTCTCTTAGTAACACAATCCTCTCCTGAAGATTTTTCAAAACCACTTGTTGCTTCAAGTACAATTTTGAGAAATTCAGCCCTATTAATGCTGTTATCTGCTCGAAAAGTACCATCGCTGTACCCCTGAACAATGTTATAAAACTTCATGTACGCAATAGCTTCAGCTGAGTAATCATTGACCTTTACATCAGTAAAAGGACTTGATGTGGACGATGCTGATGGCGTTGCTCCATAATTGGGCATAGACATAGGTGACATGGCCAACGAACTATTACCTGCGGTAAGCAGAACTAGTCCTAGAACAGAACTGAGGATTCTTTTTTTCATAAATTGTTATTATACATACAAATATAAAACGATATTTCAAACAAACTTGTTACAAACTTCGGTTTGTGTATAATTCGCTTCGACAGATTACAGATTTATACATACCCCCTTCTATGTATCCCATATTACTTCAATTTGGTGATATTGTAATAGCAAATTTTGGAATTTTTCTTACCATCGCTTATTTCGCTTTTATTATTGGCGTAACCAAATTTGCGGACTCCCGCCATGTACATCCAGGATTTTTTCTCAAACATGCCGCCGTATTAACAATACTCAGTTATATCGGGGTTAAACTCCTGTTTTGGATTCTTAATTTCCCCAGATTATACCAGGACGTAACAAATAATATTGCAGATAGTTGGTACATTGGGGTCATCAAACTTCTCTTTAACATGGATGAGTTTTATGTTTGGGGCGCTGTACTTCTCTTTGGTGCAGGTTTTTACTATTTCGCAAAAAAGGAAAAAGAACCCGTCTTGATTTGGTATGATATTTTCATTTCAAGTCTTTCCATCAGTCTCTTTTTTGGCTTTATTGGAGCATTTTTAGGCGGATACTATGTTGGATCTGAAACAACTTCAATTTTCGGAGTTTCATTTGCAAGCAGTGATATAAGATACAGCCTAGCAGCGCAAATTTCCTCATCGGTATCTGTTCATCCAATACAGTTATACTTTGCTATCATCTCTCTATTCATATTCTTCGTCTGTTTAAAGATGATGAAAAAAGTACAGGTGCCCGGACTTGTAGGAGTAATTGGGACTATTCTGTTGTCACTATCAACTATATTCATTGAATTTTTTCGAAGCCCCTCAGATAGAATCTTTTTTATAGGCAACTTCACTATCAATCAAATATTTGCACTGTTGTGTGTTATTGGTGCAATATATCTATTCATGAAAAAATTACCTAGGATTGGGAGTGAAGAATAGTGGATAAACGTACTTCTAATTCTTCAAAAAAAGTCCCATCTTCTTGCAGAGATATACCTCCGGTTTTTGTCATAATATCTAAGTCAAGCATTTGTCTCACTAGTTCTGAAATTTTTCTCCAGGAGAATGCTTGGAGGTTTCTTTTCAGCCCATGTAATATAAATGGTTTCACCTTTGTTTTTGCTATTATTTCTGCATCACTCAGCCCCTCACTGCTTGCCGACTTTACAAGTATCATTTGTTCCAATTGCCAGGTAATCAGTCCTAACAATTTTAGGGGCTCCTCTGTCATTGCTAATTTTTGTAATAACTTAGACATAGCACTTATATCTTGAGCTAATATGGCTGTGAGGAGAGCAAAAACATCTGATTCAGGTTTTTGAGGAACGCGAGCTAGTACTTCTTCTTTATTCAAAACACCGTTTTCTCTCGCATAGAGTTCTAGTTTTTCAATTTCTAACGATGGATGGGATACTGCATTATTGAGTAATTCAATACTAGCATGCACATCTCTTGGCTCAATAATTCCCGATAGCCTTTTTTGTATTTTACTTCTCATTTCTGCGCTATTGCTTGAAAAATCTTTCACATCACAATGCTGTACAAAAAACGTATGAGATTTCCTTCTCTTATCCGGAATACCAGTGACAAAGACACAGAGGGATGTTTCCGGAATTTGTTCCAAAACATTTTCAATATTTTCCTCAAACAATTGTTTTTTACTATCTACCTTATCAATCGTAGTAAACGGATACCCCTTTATTACAATAAACCGCTTTTCTCCAAACATGGGAGGGGACATAAGATTGGCAAATATTTCTGAGATTTCATTTCTCGAATCTGAAAGATCAAATTCGGCCAGATTCATTTCCCCATGTTTTTTTATAAACTCACTTTTCCAAAAAGAAAGAACCTTTGTTTTTTCAAAACTGTCATCTCCCATAAAGAGAAATACTTTTTTTTCATGCTTTCGTTGCTCAGTCATGTAACTTGAGTATAATATGCAAGTATTATACAAATCAAACCATATCATGCAACAACCTCATCAATTAAGTAGCCTTAAGTTGCTTCAGCGGAAGATTATGATGTTTGAAGTTTTTGATACAATCATTGAGATTATCATACTTCTTGTCTTTTTCCTTAGTATTCAATACTTCTTTTTCTCGCCCTTCATTGTATCCGGAGCATCAATGGAACATAGTCTGCATGATCAAGAGATTATCATCGTCAATAGGATGGGCTTCTCAAAATATCTTTTTGGACATACAGGAAGTTTGCATAGAGGTGATGTTATTGTTTTTAGACCACCACTTGAAACAACTGAATATTATATCAAGCGTATTATAGGCATGCCTGGAGATACCATTGAGTTTAAAGACAATACCATTTCTCTTAATGGTACAAAACTTTCTGAACATTATACTAATTGTCAAGTTGATGACACTTCAAAAAGTGGATCACTTCCTTGTAGATATTCATACATGAGTAGTACACCAATCATTGTGCCTGAAAACTCTTACTTTGCCATGGGTGATAACCGTAATTTTTCTGCGGATTCTAGGCAGTGTTTTCGGAAAATCCCTATCCAAGACTGTGTTCCTGGAAGTAAAGAGATGTTTGTTCCCTATGAAAATATCGTAGGAACAGCTACATTTGTTTTTTGGCCGTTTAGCACCAACGCAAGTGAGAAAAAAACTCAGACAACATCTTTTCTAGAATCTTTCTGGCCTCTTGATAATCCAAGATCCATTCAACGTTTAGATCCAGCATTACAAGTCAATGACAACAAAAATACTTAGTGGTCATATAGCAAGAAAGGAAATAATCGATAAACTTCAAAAGAAAATCCAGTCTTTTTCTCGTACACTTCGCATGGATATTATTCTCATTGGAGAAAATCCGGCATCAGAAGTATATGTTGAAACAAAAATGAAACTTGCACAAAAACTAGGTGTAGAATGTTTTATTCATAAATTTTTTGATACAGTTTCTGAGCAAGAAATCTTGAAGGTCATGAATGCACTTAATAAAAATTCGCACGTTGACGGATATATCGTACAACTTCCACTCCCTGCCCATATTTCACTTGAAAAAATAGTAAAAACAATTGATCCACTCAAAGATATCGATGGTTTTTCTTATCAAAATACAGGTATGCTCTATCATGATGTATCTCCAGATCAATATTTGAGACCAGCTACAGGAGATGCTGTGATTGCACTTTTACAAGCATATAATATTTCCGTTTCCGGAAAAAATATTGTGGTTATCGGCAAAGGATTTATTGTTGGAAAGCCAATTGCGCTTATGTTATTAGAAGAAGGTGCGACTGTTACTATTTGTCATGATGCTACAAAAAATTTATCACATTTTACAAAAAGTGCAGATATAATTGTATCAGCAACCGGTGTGAAGCATCTCATCACCTCCGATATGATCTCTAAAGGAACAATACTTATTGATGTTGGATTTACAAAAATCGGTGATACACTCTTTGGAGATATTGATCCAAATTGCATAAAAAAAGCGTCGTATATTTCTCCTGTTCCTGGAGGAGTTGGCCCCCTCACTGTCACAATGCTCCTTGTAAACCTTGTCAAAGCTTATACACTCTCACATAATGCATAACTTCCAATTATGTTCCCACGAATACTAGATCATACATTATTTGCACAATACCTCGATAAAGACGAAAAAATTGTTTATGTTGCACACAAACACCCTGTGCTACTCATCAAGGATTTTTTGTTATTTTCTTTTTGGGGATTATTCATTCCATGGTTTGTGTATGCTTCTAATCCTATTTATATCTGGTTAGCAGCTACTATTTTGTTCATAGCTTGGATCAAATTCTTATATGTCTTCGTCATCTGGTTTTTTGATTGTTGGATTATTACGAATAGATCCATTATCGATGTTGTCTGGAAATCAATGTTTGATCGTAAAAGCATACGGTACGATTTCGCAAATTTTGAAGGAATTACTACTGAGGTTACAGGTTTTTTTCACACCATCATCCGCATGGGAGATGTCATGCTGATACGATTTATTGACACTAATCAGGTGAAACTTTCCAATGCTGCATTTCCCTCGTTGATAGAGACAAAGGTATTGAAGGCAAAGGCGGAATTTCAAAAAGATATGCATCAACAAAAAAATAATAATCAGAAATTCATATCAGATATGATTTCTGACATGGTATCGGAATATGCAGGCAAACGAGGAATAGTACTTGATGAGTAATTAGTACGAGAGGAATGTAAAAAACGCAAAACATCATTGGACGTTCGTCCTGCTGAGATTTTTGCTATTTTTTTACATTCCTCTCGTACATTACTTTAACACTTCATCAAAAAACTTTTGTAGTTCTACTCGACTTACCAAATTTTTTCTTGCCTCTTCCTTGGAATATACATCCCGCACTTTCTGTTTCATATCTTCTGCTGTGTAATTTTCAGCTATCTTCTCTATCTCACTATCAATATCCGCATCTTCAACATGAATATGTGCATGTTTCAATAAACTTGCTAAAATAAGTCTCTTTTTTGCACGAACTTCCGCATCCGGAAACCACTCTTTTTTCAACACATCCATACTCTTTCCTAGATGGGCTAAATAATCTTCTATACTTAATCCTGAATTGCCCAAATTTTGCTTCATTTCTGTCTCCATGTGTTTTAATTCCTCTTCAACCAAGATAGAGGGTAAATCATCTTTCACGAATTTAACTGCACACTCTCCTAAGAATTCATCTTCTCGTTTTGTTCTGATCTGATCGATTTTCTCTCTGAGCAAAGACTGCTCAATATCCTGCATAAATTCTTTTTCATTCATCTTCTTTCCACGAATTTTTAATGTAAAATCCTCATTTATTTCAGGTAATTCTGCTTTTTCTACTTTATGAATAGTAATATAAAAC